>CAUPHX010000212.1:0-5983 GCA_963511125.1 uncultured Deefgea sp.
AGGCACACCCGCATTGAAACAATCTTTAGGTTTTTCCGCGCCTGTAGGACGATATTTTTTATAATAAATACGCGCTTTTGCGTAACCGTCACCATTACCACCAGCGCGAACATCAATGTTCGTATTTCTAATGCCTTTTACTTTAAAAGTTATACGCCTGCGCCAGTGGCGCACTCAAAACGCAGGCAATCAGCAAGCTAACGCGAACAATAGAGTGAGTCTTCATGATGGTCTTGATTCCTTTTGCAAGAGAACGGATGAATATAATCGTTGATAGTCAATTTAAAAACATTCTAGCCAGCTTCAGAATCTAACTCCCCGGATTTAACTGAGCACGCGCAGAGTGTCATGTTTTCGCCATGACACTACAAAAAGCGATGCTCAATTTATTCTCCCGTATTAATCGGCAAACCCGTTGCCTGCGACAAAGCAAACGCAATCGCTTTGGCTTTTTCGATGTTTTCTGACGTCGCCGAGAAATTGGCGAAGGCAAAACGTTCGCTCTGGTCATCAGCGCCAGACACCATCACCCAAACCGTGTCATTTCGAAATAGATTCGGGTCTTGCTCGTAGTGAATCTCAGTGAACGCAGCAAGCGGTGTGGTTTTTTTCCACAGCACCAGCACACCCAACAAAGAGAATCGCCGCTCGAACATGCCGTTTTCAAAGCGCTGCTCACTCGGTAGCGCCCAAAAAAAAGTAATACCAGCCAGAATCGAGTAATAAAATAAGCCGTAAAAATGGTTTTCGAACTGATCCGATTGAATCAGCGGCAAGCCCCAATAGCCCGCCGCGAGTAGCGCCAAACCCACGGTCCACCACGCCAAGGTAAACGCGCTGCGATGAATAACGGGCGTGGCAGTGTGCGATTCGGCCATCAAACCAGCTTCCATTGCACCAACTCACCCGCGCGCAGCGGCACGACGACGCTGTCGGCAAATTGATATTCGGCGGGAACAACCCAGCTTTCTTTGACCAAGGTGACTTTTTCTGTGCTGACTGGCAGATTGTAAAACGCCGGACCATTGAAGCTAGCAAAGGCTTCGAGCTGGTCGAGCTTGCCGGCCAAATCAAATACTTCGGCATATAAAGGCAGCGCCGCGTGCGCGGTGTACATGCCGGCGCAACCGCAGCTGCTTTCTTTCACGCCTTTGGCGTGTGGCGCGCTGTCGGTGCCGAGGAAGAACTTTTTGCTGCCACTGGTGACGGCTTCGACCAAGGCTTTGCGATGCAATTCGCGTTTGAGCACTGGCAAGCAATATAAATGCGGGCGAATGCCGCCAACCAGCATCGCATTACGGTTCATCAATAAGTGATGTGCGGTCACTGTTGCCGCGATATTATCCGCACTGCTGGCGACAAAATCAGCCGCGTCTTTGGTGGTGATGTGCTCGAACACCACTTTCAAATTCGGGAATTTCGCCAACAGCGGCAACATCACGCGATCGATAAATACCGCTTCGCGGTCAAAAATATCGATTTCAGCATCAACGACTTCGCCGTGCACCAAGAAGGGAAATCCCAGCTCTTCCATTTTGGCGATGGCAGGCAGCACATTGTTCACATCGGTACAGCCCGCATCCGAATTGGTCGTCGCTCCAGCTGGATAGAGTTTTACACCGTGCACGAAACCGCTGTTTTTGGCGGCAACGATGTCTTCTGGCGTGGTCTTGTCAGTGAGATACAGCGTCATCAACGGTTGGAACGACATCCCCGCTGGCAAGGCCGCCATGATGCGATCACGGTATTCACCCGCCAAAGTCACATTGGTCACTGGCGGTTTTAAATTCGGCATCACAATCGCGCGGCCAAATTCACGTGCGGTGTGCGGCAAAACACTGGCCAAACCCGCGCCATCGCGCAGGTGCAAATGCCAATCATCAGGGCGAGCAATGGTAATTGTTTGAGTCATGGTTTGATTCCTTTTCAATGGGTATTGCCAGCTAGCTCTTTTTCATAAATGGCTAGATTCATATATATCAATATTAATGGCCAAATTCAGATTTGACGTTAATGCTGTGCCGCGCTCGTCGAGCTGGGGCTTAAAAATCCCGTCTAAGCGCACCGAGAGAAGGCGTGAGACAAACAGTTTATCGTTTGGCTCAGGACTGACCGAGGGCACAGCGGAGCTGGGCGCGCCCGGGTCGCCTTTCTTTGCTTACTTTCTTTGGCGAAGCAAAGAAAGTAAGTCCTCGTCGCGGATTGCGACTGTAAAACACAGTGCCGCAGGCACATTAACCCCAGCTTTAATCTGGTCGTTTCTTAATCAAAAATAAAAACTTCGCGTCTTCGTTCCACTGTTCAATCAGCTCGTGCCCCGTTTGGCGGCAAAAAGCGGCGAAGTCGGTCGGCGTGGCTGGATCGGTGCATGTGACTTGCAATACTTCGCCACCCACCATCGTTGCGAGCGCTTTTTTGGTGCGCAAAATCGGCAAAGGGCAATTGAGGCCCGAAAGATCGGTGATTTGTTGTGGGGCGATGCGGGAAGTCATGGCGCAATCCAAGCGAGCAAATTGCTATTGTACCAAGCTCGTCAAGTGCTGTTGCTCTTGCTTCGGTAAAAAGATGTCGCGCGGGCAAAGTGGTTTGCGGCGATTGCTCACGCCGCACCACACTTTATGCTTTGGCTGGGGTATGTTTTTGCTGCACCAAGGTATCCAGCGCTTGAAAGAGCTGCTGGCTGGCCTGTTCGGCATGCTGAAATTGCTGTTGAATCTGTTGCTGGCGCGCAGGCTCGTCAGGCCAATTTCCCGCGGCCAATTCAAGCATTTGGTGCATTGCGTGGTAAACATGCTCTTGCGGTGCCGCCAGTGCTCGAAATGCGCTGTATTGATTGTATTCACGGTTGCCGCTCACGGCGGTGTGCCATTGGCCAAACATACTTTCACCGGCTTGCCCTTGCAAGTGATGCTGGGCTTTACGCGCCATATCGCCGCCCATCAGGCTGATATAGCCATTTTGTTTCAGATTCAAAATCTCGACCTTGGCTTGTGAGGCATGGCAGACATCCTGCACATAGGCGATGCGCTGCAAGGCTTGCTTGGCGCGTTGCTCGCTACCTTGAAAGCGTTGCTCGATTCCCGCCACCTGCTCGCCTGATTCATGAGCCATCGCCCGCATGGTCGTACTCACTTGGCTAATGCTGCTGGCTTTGACTTGTAATGCGCGCATGACCTCACCAATTTCACTCGATGCCGTTTTGCTGCGCTCGGCCAGTTTCCGTACTTCATCGGCCACCACCGCAAAGCCGCGCCCTTGCTCGCCAGCACGCGCCGCTTCAATCGCGGCATTGAGTGCCAATAAATTGGTTTGATCGGATAATTCGGCAATCATCGTGACCGATGCACTTACCTTGGCCGCCAGTTGCCCAAAACCATCGACGGCAGCGCTGGTTTCGTCGATATGCTCGATCATTTCCATCAGTGAATTAATCAATTGAATCACTTGCTGGCGACTCTCTTCAGCGTCAGCTACATTTTGGCTAGATAAACCAGCCAGCTCATCCGTGGCGCTGGCAATTCCCTCCATATCACCTTGGGTCATGGCTAAATTAGATAATAGATTTTGGCTGTTAAGTTCACTCAGTTGCGACAACAAGCCGTTGCGACGTTCTTTGACGGCGTTTTTTTCGAGTACCACCAGCGATTGATTGGTACGGTCGAGCGAATCGTGAAAGACGCCATGCAAACCGACAGGCTGCGCTTGCCGGAAAAACCGCCCTTGGCTGGCCATTTGTAATGTCGTTTGTTGTTCGCGAAAACACGCTTCAAGCTGATCGAGCATGTCATTAATGGCCCAACTAATCCGGCCAAATTCGTCTTGATTGGGGATATGTAAAATTCGCCCCGTGACTTTGCCTGCGGCCACATCAGTGGCCACCGTTTCGATCTGTTTAAGTAGCGTCAAATCAATGCGCGAGCGCAGTACATACCAATGTCCAGTGAGCACCCCCACCAGCAAGGGCCAGAGCGCCCAGATGCTAAAGCCATGTAAAAACCAATTAATTAAAAAACTAATGCCAAGCAGTCCACACAGAAAAACCACTACCAGCGTAACCCTAGAGTGAAAGGACAAGTTCTTCATAACTCACTCCGTGTTGTTGTAGCACCTGAGTGAGCAGGGCCAAAGAAGCATCACAGGCATCGCGTGGGCCAGCAGCTTGTTCAGCGGCCAACATTTGTTGATACAGACCAGTGCACGTATCCACGGCCGATCTTTTAGGGCAGCGGCGCACAGAGAGATACCCGATAATATTCCCCTGGGTATCGTAATCTGGTGTGACATTGGCCAGCACCCAATAGTAACTACCGTCTTTGGCCATGTTTTTGACATAGGCAAACACTTCTTGCCCGCTGGCGATGGTGTCCCATAGAAATTTAAACACGCCGCGCGGCATATCCGGATGGCGAATAATATTGTGCTGCGCCCCCAGCAACTCGTGCTCGGAATAGCCGGAGTACTCAATAAATATCCGATTGCCGTAGGTAATACGACCTTTCAGGTCGGTTTTGGAGACAATAAAGTCCTGTTCCCGCATCAGTTTTTCATGAGAGTTAGGCGTAATGCGATTTTTCATACAACACCTTTTTCGGTGAAAGAGATGGAGAACCTGCCGATTGCCAAAACTCAGCCAAATCGATGCCCTCCTGATGCTGAGCTTGTATGCGGGCAGATTCGACAACCGTTAGATTGTCATGCAAGGCGGCGATGACATGCCCGTCGAGCTTGCCTTGCTGCTGCCACTCATCCAGCATCGATAAAGCGGCATCGGGCGACACGCCAGGGCGGTACGGACGGTCTTCAGTCAGCGCAGTGTAGACATCGGCCACGGCCAAAATTCGCGCACCCAGTGGTAAATCTTTGGCGGTACGATGGAATGGATAACCACTCCCATCCAGGCGTTCATGGTGACTTGACGCCCACTCCGCGACATCTTCCAAACCTCGAATCATGCTGAGAATATCCAGCGTCAGGTAGCTGTGAGAACGCACCCGCGCCATTTCTTTGTCGCTCAGCGGTGCAGAGCGCTCGATAAACTCACTGGGTATGGCCAGTTTACCTAAATCATGTAAATAGCCCGCCATCCGCACTTTGATGCATTCTTGATCACTCATCCCTAGATGCCGCGCGATGGTTTCGGCGGTAATCGCCACACCCGCCGAATGCGTGGCGGTGAAATGGCTGCGAGAATCAATAATGAGCGCAAAGAACTGTGCAAATTGCAGTAAGTGATCCAGCCCCAAATTGATATTATCGAACGGGGCGAGATCTTTCAGAATGCGGTCGAGATTATTTGAAAAAATATCCAGCCAGAAACTTTCTTGTTGCGCGATAGCGCAAAAAGCCGTCACAAACTGCGGGTGAAATTTTCGACCGCTACCCGCGCAAATCTGCGCCACAATCTCAGGCACTGCGCCTAGGATATTGTCTTGTCCTTGAGCAAGGACCTCGATGCGATCCGCCAGATAAAGCAAATGGCTCATCAAAGGCACTGCTTGCCCATCATGCATTTGACCCAGTCCATCATTCCATTGCACATGATGGCAATGCACTAAGGGCGCGTAGCAGGCAAAGCTCGGAAAGCGCGCCAGCAACAAGCCGCCCAGATGCGCATGCGTGTGCGCATCGTGCTCTTCAAAATCCAGCATCGACAAACGATCACACAAGCCGATCGCGCCAATATCATGAAAAATCGCCGCGCCAAAAACGTTCTGATAATCCGTTTCGCTCAAGGACATCGAGCGCGCGATATGGGCAGCAATCAGGCAGGTGCGCTTTTGGTGCGAACCCAGTGCGGGATCCAACAAATCGAGCGCCGTTGAGAGCGCGCAAATCATATCGAATAGCGGTATGCGAACCGTAGACAGCGGATTGGTCGTCACTGGATGCTGATGCATATAAATCTACCTTTTCGATTGCTGCGCGACACTTTGTCTTTTTAGCTGATGAAACTGCAAGTTGCCAGCAAGGGAGTCAATTACAT
>CAUPHX010000213.1:0-5980 GCA_963511125.1 uncultured Deefgea sp.
AACGTCACGGGCTGCGCCACTTGCAAGTGCGTAAAGCCGGGCATGACGGTGCCGGCATTTTTTTCAGCCAGATCGATCAATGATTTTTGTAATTCGCGAACCAAGGTCAGCAATAAATCAATTGCGCCGCGTAGATACAGGCGGATATCGGTCGCCACTTGGTCGTTACGCGAACGGCCGGTGTGCAGGCGTTTACCCGCGTCGCCGATTTTATCAGTCAGGCGACGTTCGATATTCATATGAACATCTTCGAGATCCAAGCTCCACTCAAAACGCCCCGCACGAATATCGTCCAAAATATCAGCCATGCCGCTTTGGATTGAACGCAAGTCTTCATCCGATAAGACGCCGACTTGATTGAGCATGCCCGCATGCGCCAACGAACCCTGAATATCGACTTCCGCCATGCGGTTATCAAAAAACACCGACGCAGTGTAGCGTTTAACCAATTCAGAAACCGGCTCGTTAAAACGGCCAGACCACGCTTTGCTTGTTGATTCGGACATGCGAAAAATCCAGAAATAGTTGAAACAATGGCGGCGATTATACGGGTGTAGCCGCAATGCTGCACGACCTTACAGCCGGCAACGCAAATCATTGAGCAATGAAATTAAGCTTTACGCACTCGTAGCGTGAGGCCTTTCAAAAAATTGCGCAAAAATTGATCGCCGCACGAACGGAAATGCTTGTGATCTTTTTTGCGAAATAGCGCCGAGAGTTCGGGTTTAGAGACTTCAAAACCGGCATCAGCCAGCATCGCATAGATATCATCGTCTTTTAATTCGAAAGCGACGCGTAGTTTTTTGAGCACTAAATTATTAGTGACCGGCAATTCAATCGGCTGCGCTGGGCGGCTTTCATCTTTACCGCGACGCAGCGTCACCAAAGCGTCTAAAAAATTCGCCATAGTAATGTCGTCGCACTCGGCGTAGCCTTCTTCATCAATTTTTTTGAGGAAGGAAATCATGGTGGCTTTACTGACTTCATGTCCAGTTGCTTGCACCATCTCGGCCATTTTGCCTTCGTTTAGGTCCAGCATAAAGCGCACGCTACGCAGTACGTCGTTATTTAACATGGTGGAAATCCTTTTGCGGTGAATCCGCGTATTGTACCTGCCCCAGCGTCGCTTAGCGCTGTGCGATCACCAGATGATTATCCCAGCGGTGTGCAGCGCCCTGATTGAGCGGAGTAAGTCTGGCGCTATTAGGCTCCAAATGCACGAGCAAACCACTTTCACTGCTGATCCAAGCTTGGCGACCATCGCTAGCGATCCCCGCCGGACGTGGCATGGCAATGGGGGCCAACGCTCTACTATCACTATTCCAACGTGCGATGGCATTGCCCTTTAAGGCACTGACTAAAAACGTATTGCCCACGGCTGCAATGCTAGCGCCGTAACCCTGTAAACCGTCTGACTGCTCGGCTAACTGAAATTTTCCCTTGCGCAAAATGGCCAGCAACGGCGCATCGATATGGGCGTTCGCATCCTGATGTTCAGACTGCAAAGCGGCGCCGATGCTGCCATCTTTAGCCTGCGCTAAATGGCGAATGCTTAAGGCTGAATCGGGTAAAATATATTCATTGAGCAATTTCCCCGACGGCCAAGCGATCAATGACAAAGCTGGATTCATTGATTCAAGATTGAGTTTGCGCCGCCCCGTTTCCGGCAAGGTCAGTATGCCGCCATTAGCAACTGCCAGTATCTTGCCTTGATCCAACCAGATTAACTCATGCGGACCAATACCATGACTGGGTATTTCACCAAGGCGTTTGAGCGAGTCAACAGCGTAAAGACCCAAAACACCCTGCCCTGTTTCACCATTATTTTCAGTGGTGATCAGCGTTTTGCCATCCGACGACACAATCGCGTGCCCGAAAAACTGTCGATCGAACTCAGCCTCGATCAATTGAATGACTTTGCCTTGCCGCCAATCGACTTTCGCCAGCCATGAACCCAAACGACGGCTCATCACAATCGCTAGGCCATTGGGTAAGGGCACAATGCCATGCCCGCGACCGGGCAAAGCAATGGCGGGCGCGGTGTTTGCCGCCAGCGGGTGAAACCTGCCTTGCGGCACGCCAGCCGCATCGGCATCCCAACTCGCACTCAGTAATACGCGCCCATCAGCAGAATCATGACTTGCGGCCCATGCCGGCAAGGGCAAGGCCAGCGCCGCCAATTGCAAAAACTGCCGCCGCGCCAGCATCAATCGCCATCGCCTTCGGTAAAGCCCAAGGTCAAATCAAGTTGCTCACCGACCTGAACTTGCAAGCGTGCTTTTAAGGTTTCGATGGCTTTGCTGCACGCCAGCCGTGCTTTCGCCGGACTCTTTGCCAGATTTTGCGGCACATTTTGGCAAGTGCTTTGCATGTGCGCCATGTCTTTACTGACCTGCGTGGCCAAACCGGCAGCGCCTTCCATTTTCACCCGCTGCACGACCGCTTGCAGCGCCAAATTCATACCACCGATTTGCGCCATAAATTGCGTGTGGCTACTACCGCTACGCCATTCGGCAAACTGCTCTGGATTCACCTCAGCCGCAGTGGGCATTCGTTTTTGTAAACTACCCATACTGGCAGTCAGCAAATTGATATGCTCCGACAGCAGATTCTCGCGGAAGAATGGATTTTCAGCTCCGAGTTCCTTGCGATACGTTTGCCATGGTTGATCGAGAACATGCGCGCTCGCTGCCACTTGCTGCGCCATTTTGCTCAAATAAGCACAACGCTCTGCTTGTTTAAGTTTGGCTAATTGCGCTTTTGGCTGCGCATTGCCCCATAGCAAATATTCCATTGCAGGCAAACCACGGGTAGCGGCATTATTGCCATCACCGTTCAGCATCGCAGCCTCTAAATCATCCACTCGCGTTGGGCGAAAATCGATTTTTCGTCCCAAACGCTCCAGCACCATCGGCCCCGCAGGCGCACCATCCATTGCGCGCCATGCTTGGCTGGTCGTCAACCAATGCTGCTTGACGGTTTCTAACTGTGCTGGCGTTGGTTTTTCACAAAACGCTTGGCTAGCGCTCGCTAAAGCATCGGCGGACTGCGTTAATGCCGCATGGCGCGGTAAGTAAGCCTGATCCAGCCACGCTTGCGACCAAGCGGCATCAGGCACAACAGGTTCAGCGTGTGCGACACCCACGGCAAGTAATAAAGCAATCCAACGCATCAGTTTCATCCTTGTTTGTATGCCGCATGACTCGCAGCCATGCGAGCGACCGTTACAGTGAATTCAAAAATTTCAGCAAGTTTTCACGATCAGCAGCACTTAATTTCAGCACCGCCTGCTTGCTGGCTTCTGCTTCACCGCCATGCCAGAGCACCGCTTCGAGCATATTGCGCGCACGACCATCGTGTAGATAGCGGGTATGACCATTAACGGTTTTGACTAAGCCCAAACCCCACAATGGCGGCGTTTTCCATTGCTTGCCATTGGCGCGGCCATCAGGTCGTCCATCGGCCAAACCGTCGCCCATATCGTGTACTAACAAGTCGGTGTAGGGAAAAATCGTCTGATTGGCAAGTTGTGGAATCGGTGCGAAAGCCCCCGTTTTATAACTTGGCGTATGGCAGCTCACGCAATTGGCGTCGGTAAAAATCTGCTTGCCGCGCAATACATCATTCGTTTGCGCATCGCGACGGGTCGGCACCGCCAAAGTTTGCGAATAGAAAATCACCTGCTTGAGTGTTTTATCGTTAATTTCAGGCTGGCCACCCGTTGGCGCCGTGCGGCAATCTTTTTGCGCCGGCATACAATCTTCTTTCGGGTTTATGCTGGAGGTAATGCCAATATCGCCCAAAAAAGCGCCCGCAGTTTGGTGCCCGATCGAGGCGACATTGGCTTTCCAGCCAAATCGACCGATCAGTTCCTTTTTAGCAAATGCGTCGTATACATAATTGGCTTGGCCAGCAATGCCCTTATTGTCTGCTTTTTGCTTTGCCGCATTGGCTAAAATATCTTTCTCAGGTATTGCCTCCAACAACCCAAGACCAATCATCTGTGGGGCAATACGGGGGGAGAGCATAATGTCCTTATGCATCGGCCCATAGGCCAAATCGGTGATCTGATAGTGTGGCTTTAATAATTCATACGGCGTGCCATCGGCAAACTGCCCATGAATCGACTCGTATTTAATCTGTACTTTACCTTCCGGCGTCACCTCTGGAATCGCACGATTATTCAGTTGCCCGCCATAGACAGGATCAGGCTTTTGGCCGGGAATCGATAGACGAATGAGCAAGGCCATCGGCTGCTCTTGTTGCACACCGTTGGCAAAATCTGGCGGCGCACCACGGCCATCCAATCCATGGCAAGCACCACAAGATTGGGCGACAAAATGTGGCCCCAAGCCATCGCGCGCCTTGGTTGAGGCCGGTGCTTCAACCCATGCTTTTTTGAAAAATGAATTCCCAACCACAAAATCGGTCTTCTGACGGTCGTTTAATCCTGGAAATGGCAATGAAAAAGCATTTTTCCCGTGGTCATCGGCGGTACCGACTTCTCCGCCCGGTGTGTCTTCCTGCGGATCAAACGAGGCAATCCATGCGCCCCCTTCGACGGCGAGCACAGATCCCGCGATCAGACAGGCGATTAAGCTGAGTTTGGTTTTCATCTTTATCTCTCTTTGAATGACAAAACCTCAGCCCGACCGAGCTGAGGTTTTTTACACCAATTGACTATTTAAACGCTGGTATTGAGGCGCTTAATACCCAACTCTTTGGCCGCATTAACTAGGCTTTTGGTCTGGTTTTTGAGCGATTCCACCACAGCCTGCACCCGCTTGCGACCTGGCGCATCTTTTTTACCGACGATTTCACGATCAAACGGCGCTTGAATCGATTCGGCAGCTTTCACACTGGTCGCCATGTCTTTGCTCACGGCTTCTGCGGCTACGGCGCTTTTCTGCGCGACGAGTGCTTTTAAGCTCGCGCCTTCAATCACTTCACCTGAACGGCGAACAAAGCGACCTTCCCAAACGTTTTGAATCCCTTTTGCATTCACAACGATGTCGCGATGCGTGTTATCGGCAAAGCATGAATGCTCGTCTTCTTGATTTTGCGTGTCGAGCGCGACTTCAATACGCTCACCCGCCAATTCACCACGACTTAGCGTGCCCAAGCCGGTAAAGATTTTCTTGATGCTGTCTTGGCCGCCTTGCTCAAATTTTGTGCGGTAGTTTTTTTGGCCAGGCTGCCATTCTTTTTCCACGCTGGCGAGATCGTCGACCAGCATTTGCGTCACGAGTTTAAGGTATTCGCCACGGCGCTTGGCGTTGTTTGCGGTGGTGTAATCGGTGAATGGACGTTGGCCTGCGCTGTCTTTGCTTAAATCCTGACCCCACAATAAAAATTCAATCGCATGCCAACCTGTCGCGATGTTTTCTTCACCGCCACGCTCATTCATGCTGCGCAATTTTGCTTCGGTAATTGGCGTTTTGCTATTAATAATACCCGCTTTCGATTTACCTTTTACGCCGTCAATATACGCTTCGTCGAGCGGCCAAGCGTTGATAAAACCTTCGGGGCCTGTTTCAGAATCAATCGGTCCGCCATAAAAGCGGAACGCTTCAGTTTGTCCGTACCATTCACGCGCATCGAGCCATGCAGCCTGTGCCGCCTTTTGGCTTTCTGCACTCGGCTGCGCAATAAACGCTTCAATTTGGGCTTGCATGTTTTTGGCGCTGGCCAGACTATCTTGATAACCTGCAGAAACAAGCACGGCGTATTGCTTTGTAACATCCTCTTGAGTTAGATCGGCGGCTGATACCCCAAAAGACAATGCGCTCAACATGCAAGAAATGACTAGTTTTTTCATCGTATTTACCCGTTACTGATTAGTTAAATGACCCCCAGCAAAGCTGGGGGCTTATTAGAGGAACGCCTCGAAGGCGTCAATAAACCATGTGCCGCCCAAGGCGGCGATTCACAGACCCAGCTTCATTTGGTCGTAACGCTCATCTTCCTTCTCCTGATTTCG
>CAUPHX010000214.1:0-5943 GCA_963511125.1 uncultured Deefgea sp.
GCTTCCGGCGGGATATATAAATCATGTGGCAGTTGATGCACCGGTTCGCCAAATACATGCGCAAAAACCAAGGCTACCGGCACATCTTCAAGCGAAGTGCTCATTCTTGCCGAGATGATGGTGTTTGATTTTTTTCCCAAGGTTTCGGTGGTGCCGGTCGAATTAGATTAGAGCGCGCCAAAAGCATCAAACAACCGCACAACATCAACAGCACAGGCCATTGAATCGACAAACCCAAGCCAAACTGCTGCCGCAAGAATGTCGTTACCGCGCCCGCGATGAGCATTGGCCCCAGCACAACCGTTGACTTGTTAATCCCCTCCAGCGCCAGTACAGCAACGCCAGCGACGAACAAACCAATAATGACGATCCAGCTCACACTTGGAAAATAATTGATTTCATTGAGTAACCATCCGGCACCAATGGCAATCAAAACCACAGGGAAAATAACGCCTCGCACTTGCACTCCCCTATAAAACGATTTGAATGATACGCATAACCATTGACATGAGTGGCGTCAGAATAGTTCCTAACAAACCCGTCACCAACAAACCGATCAAGATATAAAAGCCGTATGGCTCGACCTTGGACAAGGTGTTCGCCATATCGGGCGGCAATAGAGATACTAAGATTCGACCGCCATCCAAAGGTGGAATCGGCAGTAAATTCAATACCATCAATACCACATTGATTTGAATCCCCGCTTGCGACATCAACGCCAAAGGCAATTGAAAAGAACTACCTTCCAATGACGTTGTGGCAAATTTAAACAACAACGCCCAAATGATGGCCATTACAAAATTAGCCGCTGGCCCAGCGACAGCCACCCAGCGCATATCGCGCTTCGGATTTTTGAGTCGATCAAAATCAACGGGGACGGGCTTGGCATAACCAAACAAAAACCCGCCTGGTAACATCACGCACAAGAGCGGCATCAAAATCGTGCCAATCGGGTCAATGTGTTTCAGCGGATTAAATGTCATTCGGCCCAATAAAAATGCCGTTGGGTCACCTAATTTTTTGGCTGCATAGGCATGCGCTGCTTCGTGAGCGGTGATGGCAAACAGCACAGGCAAAGCCCAGACCGCAATCATTTGTATCGTATTGAGTTCCATAACAACCTTTGCGAAGCGTATGAGTTAAAAGCTAAATAAGGCCAATGAGCCCTTACCTTCGCGAATCAGTACCGGCATATCACCCGACAAGTCAACGACCGTGGTCGGATCTGTTCCGCAATAGCCACCCTCGATCACTAAATCCACATCATGCTCAAGGCGATCACGAATTTCCCACGCATCCGTCATTGGGAATTCCTCATTTGGCAGAAGCAAGGAACTCGACAATAAGGGCTCGCCTAGTTCTTCGAGCAAAGCGAGCGCAACGGGATGATCGGGAACGCGCAGACCAATAGTGAGTTTTTTCGGATGCGACACGCGGCGCGGCACTTCTTTGGTGGCCAACAAAATAAAGGTGTAGCTGCCGGGTGTCGCCGCCTTGAGTAAGCGAAACGCTTGATTATCAACGCGGGCGTAATTGCCCAATTGTGACAAGTCACGACAAGCCAAGGTAAAGTGATGTTTGTCATCGAGTTGACGGATTTTTCGAATCCGGTCAACGCCACTTTTATTATCCAAAGAACAGCCAATCGCGTAACACGAATCCGTTGGATAAACTACCAAGCCCCCTTTGTGGATAATATCGGCCGCTTGTTTAATCAAGCGCGCTTGTGGGTTTTCAGCATGAATTGAAAAGAACTGAGACATTGTTTTCCGAATATAGTTGGTATATTGATGTAGCAATTATTTATTATGGCGTAGCGGGCAATACCTGCACCAAGGGCGCTTTTAACCAACGCTCCCACACTGGCATACAGCCAATCGGCAAATCTGAATTTAAACCCGGCTCACGCGAGCCTTCACCTGTGGCGTGGTAATCGGTACCGCTAGAGCAAAGATAGCCAAAATCTTGCGCCAAACGACCAAATCGCGCGGTATCAGCTATGCTATGCGTCCCCGACACTACTTCAATCGCTTCGCCGCCCATGCGGTGAAACTCAATCAACAGCACGCGCAGTGTTTCATTACCCAAATCATAACGACTCGGATGCGCCAGTACCGCAACGCCACCCGCGCCACTAATCCATTCAATCGCATCGTGCAAACGCGCCCATTCGTGCTCAACGTAGCCCGGCTTGCCACGAACAAGGTATTTTTTAAACACCGATTTCGTGTCTTTGCAACGACCCGACTCAACCAGAAAGCGCGCAAAATGCGTGCGGCTAATCATTTCTGGATTGGCCGCAAATTTTTGTGAGCCGGCCAGTACATCAGTCATGCCAAGCTTTTCTAAGCCCCGCGCCATGCGTTCGGCACGCTCTGCGCGACCGGCGCGCACACTGGCTAAACCCGCGAGCAGCTCAGGGTTTTGATCGTCAAAGCCGAGGCCCACGACATGCAGCGTATGCTTGCCCCAGCTCACCGAAATTTCAACGCCATTGATAAACTGCAAGCCCAATTCTTCTGCAGTCTTGCGCGCCAAAGGTAAACCGCGCACGTCATCGTGATCGGTTAAGGCGAGCAATTGGCAACCGCGTGCATGCGCTTTGCGCACGACTTCATCCGGCGGCAAAAGACCGTCCGAGATATTCGAATGGCAGTGCAAATCAACGGGGGTCATGGCTTATCCTTGGCATCAAAAATTATTTTCATGATTAAGACTGCGCCAGCTAAAATAAAAGTCACAGTATTGGCTACAACAACAGGCAAAGAATTGGCTAGCAACCCATACCCCAACCATAAGGCGACGCCGAGAACAAATAGACCATACATCCCCAAGGAAATATCTTTGGCAGATTTGGTTTTCCACACCCGCCAGACTTGCGGCACAAAAGCGGTTGTTGTTAACGCCCCCGCAAGCAAACCTAGCCATTCAATCTGATCTGCATTCATGCGGGAAATACCCCGGTCGATAAATATCGGTCACCACGATCACAAACAATACTCACAATGACTGCATTTTCCACTGTTTTGGACAATGCTAAAGCGGCACACAAAGCGCCACCGGATGAAATACCCGCAAAAATACCTTCTTCGCGCGCCAAACGCCGCGTCATTTCCTCAGCTTCCGCTTGATTCACTTCCATCATGCGATCAATCAAATCGAAGTTGCAAATCGCCGGTACGTAATCGGGCGTCCATTTGCGTATACCTGGAATCTGCGCACCATCACAAGGCTGTACGCCAATAATTTGGATGTCTGCGTTTTGCTCTTTTAAGTAGCGACGTGTACCCATAATCGTACCGGTCGTTCCCATGCTTGAAACAAAATGCGTCACCGTACCCGCTGTATCGCGCCAGATTTCTGGTCCCGTTGTTTCATAATGCGCCAGCGGATTATCGGGATTGGCAAACTGATCCAAAATCAAGCCTTGCCCCGCACCCACCATTCGTTCAGCCTGATCGCGCGCCGCTTCCATCCCCTCGGTCAAAATAACTTCTGCCCCATAGGCTTTCATGGTCTGTACACGTTCAATGCTGGAATTTTTTGGGAGTAATAACACCATGCGATAACCCATCATCGCCGCTGCCATTGCGAGCGCAATGCCGGTATTGCCACTGGTGGCTTCAATGAGGGTGTCGCCCGGCTTAATATCACCGCGTTGTTGGGCGTGGCGAATCATCGACAGGGCTGGACGATCTTTCACCGAGCCTGCTGGATTATTGCCTTCTAGCTTCAGGAGAATGGTATTGCTGGTTGTGCCGGGAATACGTTTGAGTTTAACGAGTGGTGTATTGACAACGAAATCTTCTAAATACTTAAACATATGTAGACTCCATGGTTCGCATGATTATACGCAAGCCCATGGCATTGAGTTCATTTGTTGCGTAATAATCGAGCCACCGCGATGAGAACACCGACTAATTTTGCGCCCTGAGCAAGACGGCCTAAGGACGGATGAACTTGTGCTAAACCAGCCGCAATTCGACTAAAAAAACCCCAAGAGGCGACCCCGCCCATAAACGAGCTAGCCACACTGAGCGGCCTTCTTGACTCTAGCAACTTCGTTTCTAATTGCAAACGATGCAATTGCGAACGAAACACCAATTGCTGTTTTTTTTGCTCACGAATAGGATTTGCCATTAGTCCGCCCCACTATCTGGCTTGGGTGCTGAAAATGCAGCCACAATTAGCTTCTTATCTTGCATAAACTCTTCGCTAGTTAATGGAAAAGGTGAGCTCAAGCACGTCATCAAGCCATTTAATTTCCACCAAGCAAAAGCGCCAAGCCCAGCAAACACCAAAGCAAATACCGCACTAATTAAAATGCGAAACTCCCAAAAACCAAACAATATAGCCAAGCCTAAAAAACTCAGCGCCATCACTAGCAAAAATGCAGTGGCGATGGCAAACGCGGTCATAATCGCAAGCCGATCTAATTCATCGCGCAACTCAAGGCCGAACAATGAAAATCGGGTGGCAATCAGGCCACCCAATGCATTACGAATCGTCGAACTCATTTAGCGACGTGCCGCTAAAAAGCCAATCAGTAATCCCACTGCAGCTCCAACGCCAACCGCTTGCCATGGATGCTCTTGCACAAACTCATCGGTCTTTTTCGCGGCAACCTTGGCTTTTTCTACCGCAACTGATTCAATTTCAACCAGACGGTGTTTGGCACTTTTTAGATTTTCAGCAATTTTGGCATAAATCTTTTTTGAATCTTCTGGACTAGCATTCGCTGCCGCTTCGATTAAGTCTGCGGTTTCACGAAGTACATCTTTGGTTTCATCAATCAACATCGATTCAACTTGTGACATAAGGCAACTCCTTTGAGGATTTATGCAAGAATGCAGTTCATGATGCATAGTAGCAAACCCAACAAGGCTTGCACAGGCATTACTACCAAATAAAAAGCCACCCCGCAGGGTGGCTTTGAATCATTTCAAATCAGACGCAGAACTAATGAATTAGATCATGCCTTTTGATTTCAGCAATTCAAACATCGTTTTACCGATTTCAGCAGGGCTGCGTGTGTACGCGATGCCTGCTTGTTCAAACGCTTTGAATTTCTCTTCTGCAGTACCTTTACCACCAGAAATAATCGCACCGGCATGGCCCATGCGTTTACCTTTAGGTGCAGTTACACCCGCGATGTAACCAACAACAGGCTTAGTCACGTAAGACTTAGCAAATTCAGCCGCTTCTTCTTCAGCAGAACCACCGATCTCACCGATCATCACGATCGCGTCAGTATCAGGATCGTCTTGGAACAGTTTCAATGCATCGATATGGCTCAAACCTGGGATTGGGTCGCCACCGATACCGATACAAGTTGATTGACCTAGACCCAAAGCGGTTGTTTGCGCAACTGCTTCGTAAGTCAATGTACCAGAACGTGAAACGATACCGATACGACCTGGGTTGTGGATGTGCCAAGGCATAATACCGATCTTGCACTCGCCCGGAGTAATAATACCTGGGCAGTTAGGACCGATCAGACGGATACCCGCTTCATCAACCGCTTTTTTCACGTACAGCATGTCAATTGTTGGCACGCCTTCAGTGATACAAACGATCAATTTAACACCTGCGTTAACCGCTTCTAAGATTGAATCTTTAGCGAAAGCAGCAGGTACGTAGATCACAGACGTATCAGCTTGAGTTTGCGCAACAGCGTCGCGCATCGTGTTGAACACTGGTAAGCCAAGGTGCTCAGAGCCACCTTTACCTGGTGTAACACCACCAACTAATTTAGTACCCTCTTTCAACGATTGTTATGAGTGGATAGTACCGTTTTTACCGGTGAAACCTTGCACCAGCACTTTTGTATCTTTATTAACCAAAACGCTCATGGCTATTCCTTTGTGAGGCGTGAGGCGTGAGGTGTGAGGAGAAAAGCCACACCTACAAACGCACCACTAAATATCTCAATAATTTAACTGA
>CAUPHX010000215.1:0-5928 GCA_963511125.1 uncultured Deefgea sp.
CAACAAAATCAACAGCATGATGCCAATTGAAAACGCAAAATGACGCTGATTGGCGTAGACGTTTTGCGCCCATAAACCCCAGCTTTCATTTTGGGTTTTGCCGATATGCAGCGATACATTCACAATCGCTGACCATAAACTGCCATCGAGATGGTCTTTGGCGAAGGTAAAAAAGGCAAATGAGGAACGGAAAATAAAGAATATGCCCGTCAATACACCAACCGCGCGTGAGCCAGTAATCGTCACCGCCAAAACATACAGCAACATAAACACGCTGACTAATGACAAGATACTTGGGATATTAAATGCCCAATCCAAAGGCAAGCCTAAACGCTCTAAAGTGGCGACCAAAAATTGGAATAAGAAATGGTAGCGAATATTGCCTTCAGGAAAGTGCGGATATTGCGGCGGGAAATTTTCGCCCATTGAGAATGAACGAATCACGGCCAAGTGTGGGCCAAAATCAGACCAAACGGTATTGCCAATATAGAGCTGGCCGTTATGGATAATCAGCGTATACCACGCAATAAAACTTGAAATCAGCACAGCAAACAGTAAATACCCGCCTTCCAAACTCAATAGCGGTCGCCACCAAGCGGCTTGCGGTTTTAATTCTTGCAAGGAATAGCGATAAGACATCCATCCCACACAAGCAAGCAACGCAACAATCAGCGTCATCAAACTGCCAGTGAGCATATTGCCTGCAAAATTTGCGACAATAAAAGTAAGCCAATTCAGAACTAAGGCGCCGAGCAACCATGCTGCAGGCCAACGAATCATCCACAGCGGCACCTTCACTGCAGTGCCTGCCAAACTGGTTCGCTGTGGAATATCCAGCACCCACGGCAGTAGATACTTCAATAACTGGAAACCCAAAACAAAAGTAACAATTAAATACAGAACAGCCAACATGACGTGATCCAAGATTAAAGTGCTTGCGCAAAAGTTTTATGGCAAGGCGGGCAAGCCGCAGACAGTACAATACGTACGGCAAGGCGAGACAACGATGCCAGAAAACTTTTGCTCATCGACTTAGGTTGATTCGGTGTGCAAGGATTCAACTTGCGTGCTGATTAAATAGCGTGGCCGGCCTTTCACTTCATCGTAAATCCGCGCCAAATAGGTACCGATAATCCCCAAACTGAGCATGAGCGAGCTGCCAATAATCAACTGCAGCAAAATCACCGTAGTGAAACCATCAAAGGCGTGGCCCGACAATTTCATATACAAAGTCTGCAACGCGATCACCAGCGAGCCAAGAAAGAACAAACCACCGAGCAAGGTGACGATCTGCAAAGGTAATGAAGAAAAGGCGCTAATCGCCGAGATAAACAAGCGTCCCAGTTTCACTGGTGACCACTTGCTGGCGCCTTCGGTGCGTTGCGCCACGACAAAAGGCATTTGGTAGCGTTTAAAACCAACCCAAGCCGACATGCCACGGAAAAACGTATCGCGCTCTTTCATCGAGCGCCAAGCATCCACTGCCTTGCGATCCATGAGTTTAAAATCAGATGCGCCGCGCAGATTAAAGCCAGATAATTTTTGAAAGGTTCGATAAAATACTTTTGCGCCCAGCTTATACACGCCAGATTCTTGGCCACGATCCGATTTAACACCCTCCACCACATCCCAACCCTCGCGCCACAGTTGAATCATCTGCGGGATCAATTCTGGGGGATGCTGTAAATCACAATCCATCACAATACAGGCATCGCCATCGGCATTTTCAAGGCCAGCACACAGGGCGGCTTCTTTGCCAAAATTACGCGATAGCTTGATGGATTTAATGCCAGGCAATTGCTCGGCTAAGCGGGACAACGCCAACCAAGTATCATCACGCGAACCATCGTCAACCAGCACGATTTGATAGCGGATCTCGTGCTCCAACAGAATTTTTTGCACCGTTCGCATACTGGCCTCGATATGCGGGCCTTCGTTGTAAACCGGGATGACCAGTGAAATGAGTTGCGGCATCATCGATAGATTACCTTTTTGTACAGCACAAAATTCCAAGCTACGATCATGACCATCACCATCACTTTGGCGATCAAGGCGGGCACGAGCAATTGATTTACCAAGAGGTAAATCACTGCATTGCTGGCTAATAGATTAAACGCCACCAGCAGTACATACAGCAGCATTTGCCGCTGGACATTGCCTTGCGACTGAAAAGTCCAAAGCCGATTAAGCATGAAATTAAGGCCGAAAATTGTCAGATAGGCCACCGTATTGGCGAGCAGCAATGGCGTAGAGAAATGAAATAACAGCCAAAATAAGCCGTATTCCAAACCAAACGACGTGCCGCCCACCAAGAGGTAACGAATAAATTGTGTGCTTAGTTTGCTGGACAACAACAGAAATACTCCACACTGGTATTAGATTGAAGACTTTATTAAATCAGAGCTTCGTCCATATACCCACACGGAAGTCACCTGCCGCATAAAACTCATGCCAAGCATATTCATGCGAAATCGCCTGCTGGATTTTGCCCCAGCCCGCACGATTTTCTGCATCTTTGCCGCTCCAAACGATGTATTTCACATCCTGAGCGAGCAACCAATTGGCCATATCTGGCATATCACCGGTGTAGAATTTCTTGATTTGGTCTTTCAAGATAAACATTTGCCCCACATTGCTATGCCAAGTGAGCAAGTGATTTGACCAGCCCAGTAACACTGGCTTTTGCGCAAATAAGGCGTAGATACCGGTATCGTTTAAGGCATCGCCATATTGATTTTCTAGCACGATCCCCATTGGCGCTTTTGCCAAATAGCGGAACATGTCGCGCACGGTGGCATCGCGGGTGTACGTGCCCGAGGCATATAAATTACCAAACTCCGATTTCTCAGTCGTAAAGTAATACCGCGCTACATCATACAAATACACATTGATGGCCAATAGGCTCAGCACCGTCACCACGCGAACCGCTTTGCTTTTCGCCGCCAACAACAAGGCACCGAGTGAAACCAGCGCACCAGTGTAAATAAAGCCCCACCATTTCATCGTTGAATTGGTACGGTCTTGGAAGCCGCCCGTAGGATCATCCACGTAAACGATTTCTGAAAACGCCAACAAAAATGCAAAGGCCAGCGCCAACATCACCGTGAATTTACGCGTGCCCTTTTGGAACACGCCCAGCAGTGCGAACAACATAATCGGCCAATGCAAAGCAATAAATTGCATCAAAGGCGTATGGTCTTGCAGGCCCACCAATTTAATCGGCGTCGACAAAGGGCGAGCGGTAAATATGGTTAAGAATGGGTAAATGAGCACAAATCCGCCAATGCCACCGAACAGCAAAGCGCGCCAATTGGGCGGGCGCTTTTGCTGGTAGCGCCAGCCAATCCAAAACAGCAGCAGCATGCCCTGCAGAGGAAATGTCCACGTATTGGTCGCCACCATGGCAGGGATAGTGAGCGCCAGCAAAGCTTGATAAATCGCACTTTGCTGCTCAGACAGTTCGGACGTTTCAATCTCTGAAAACGCATCCTTTTGCCGTGATTTGAATTCCAAAGCGCCAATTAAAGCAATCGCCATCAGCAATAACGCAAAGCCGCCCAAAGGTGGGTGGTAATCACCAAGGAAGAATTGATAACCGAAATTTTCAGCAGGAAGATCGCGCGCAGTCCAAGTGCCGTCCGTTTTTTTCGGGAATAAGCTATGGCCAAACTCGGTATTGAGCATCTGGTCAAAGCCCCCCACGAAGCGCACGCCAGCCCACATGTATTTATTCGTTTCAACCGAAAGCTCATAGCCTTGTGCATTCACCGGGCCTTGATAACTTAAATGCACAAACGGTGTTGCACCGTTACCGCCAATCGCTAGCGTTGCAACCAGCAAGAATTTGGCCCAGTGATTGCGAATAAAGCGTGCAGCAAAATCCCAAGCCAAAGTCAAAGGCTGCGCCATCAAAATCGCAAACGCGATGTTGTAAACCACGCCCGGTGCCAAACCAAAAATCCGCCCCATCAAGGCCGCAGCATAGTGCTGAAATGCATAGTAAAAATCAAAACGGTTCGGTGGATACCAATAGTGCAAGCCTGGCAGCGTCTCGCCCGGCATGTAACTCACGATAAATAGTAAGTCCATCACGCGTTCCGAGCTTGGATACACGCTAGGGAAAGACACTCGCCACGCAAAACCATACGCAAAGGCGATTAAGAACACCAACTCAGCGCGTAAAAAGCCCGACTCTTTTAAGCGAACACGGTCGGAATACAAAATAAAGCCAGCCAACGCGGTGGTGAACGGCCACGCCCAATTTAATTTACCAAAGCCAATAAAGTGCTCGATAAAAAACATCGTTAAACAAACGACTAAAATACCCGCAGCACGCGCCAAGGCGAACGATGGAATCCAACGCGAAGCCAGTGCACTCAATCCCGCCAGGTTGATTAAAATTAAGCTAATCGTGATAGTGAAATAAATTAAATTCATGATTACTGACCTTCCATTTTGCGAGCGGCGCGGGGTGGGCGACGCTCCCAGATTCCAAGTTTCATCGAGCCAGTTTCTTCAAAAGCGCGGAAATAATAATCCACCGCGATTTGCTGATCGATTTGAGCGCGCAATTGCGGTCCTTTTGCTTCGTCCCAACGAGTCCACAAAATAGATTGAATATCGTTTTTATCGAGCCACACGCTTGGGTTTTCCAGCGTGCCCGCATAAAAACGATTCACCTCATCATGGCGCGCGCCGATGTGTGTTGCACCACCACGCCACAAGCCTTCATGCGAGGGCCAGCCCAAGAACATCGGCTTGCCAGCAAACAATGAAAAAGCACTGGTATTGTTATACGCGCCACCTTGCATACCTTCGAGCACCACGCCATCCGGCGCATGCTTTAAATAGCTCAACATATTGGCGTGCGTACTATCTTGATTCAACCAGCTGGTACCAGACAATTTGCCGGTATCTGCACGCGAAGAAAATAACCAATAATTGGCGATGTGATACACATTACTCAATACCGCAAACGCAATCAGCAGCACCACAGCCTTACTCAAGCGATTGCCCAAACCGTACAACATACTGCCAAGACCAATTAACGCGGTTGGCCAAATCCAAGACCACCATTTAATCGTGGTATTGAACCGCGCAAATTTGCCACCCATCGCATCTTGAAACAGCAAAAGCTCAGCAAAACCGAGTAATACCAACAGCACCAGCGCCAAATACCATGCCCAGCGCTCTTTAAAACCAAGCCAAAACGCGCCCAATAACAGCAGCAACACAGGCCAATGCAAAGCAAGGAAAACGTTTAATTGCGTATGTTCATGCGGCGCAACCCCGCGAATTGGCGTACTGACAGCGCCCGGCGCAAAATGCGCTAAGAACGGGAAACACAGCATTAAGGCAATCGTCGCGCCGCCAAAGAACGCCTTAAAATTCACGCCACCATTAAAATGCTGATACACCAACCATGCCATCACCAATAAGGCTTGTGGCGGCAGTGACCAAGCATTGGTCACCAAAGTCACCACGGGGCTGGCGCCAATCAAAGCAGCCAACAGCGGTGCCGACCAAGCCTTCGCTGGCGTCGAAAGCAGGGGTTCGATCACAGTTTTATCAGGCTCATCGGTAGCGGCGACTGTCGCTTGCACTGATTCCGCCAACAATTCATCAGGGCGTTTGCGATTGGCGGCCATTAAACCGAGCGCATACAACATCAAGGCAAAGCCACCCAAAGGCGGATGGTAATCCCCTAAATAGGCATAAAAAGAAATCGTTTCGAGTGGGATATCCATTGTTTCCACGCCCGGTATACGCGGAAACAAAGCTTGACCCAGCGGAGTATTGACCTTCTCGTCGCTCATCCCCGAAAAGCGGGTCGCTTCCCAGAAACGACTCATGGCGGCCCCTGCTCGTGCCTCACCACTCACCGCCGGTGCATCAATCAAAAATGGCATCAAGGGCGTTAAGCCATTG
>CAUPHX010000216.1:0-5902 GCA_963511125.1 uncultured Deefgea sp.
CATATCCCCAAGTTAGCTGCTGCTATCCTGATACCACAAAATGAGCCGCAAATTTTAGGGCCAAACAATTTTGCTACTCACCAATTTTGCCAGGATTATCTTGAAGCGATTGAATTTGGTGCCGCACATTGGCCAACAGTGAGTATGCCACTCGCCGCATGTATCGAAGAACCCAGCCAATTTCAAACACCGAATGACGATTTTGATTTAAACCACATCCTGCTCGAGCCGATTCACCAACAACCTAGAGCACTATTGAGTTTGATATTTAACCCCTTGTCGCCACCCAACGCCCATGAGATGGCAACGGTTGAGGTCTTTACCCACATCGCCCGCTTGGCCATGGCACGTCAAGCAGGCAATGAGCAACTGCAAAAAACCACTACCGAAGCGCTGGCGGCAAGCCGAGCCAAGAGTGATTTTTTGGCCAATATGAGTCATGAAATTCGTACGCCACTGAATGCAGTACTCGGTTTTTCTGGCTTGATGCAGCAAACCGTCTTAAATAATGAGCAAAAAGAATTTATCGATGCCATTCATACGTCTGGCAATGCCCTGCTGTCACTCATCAATGACTTGCTTGATTATTCCAAAATTGAAGCCGGCCATTTAGAATTAGAGACCATTGAATTTGATTTGCGTCGCTTAGTCGACGATGTACTCGACATCATCGCCGAAAAAGTCGAGCAAAAAGGCCTGATGGTCTATACCCAAGTCGATGCCGCATTCCCAGAAAAAGTCATTGGCGACCCTGGTCGATTCCGCCAAATCCTGCTCAACCTGATCAATAATGCGAGTAAATTCACTGCCACAGGCCACATCACACTGCGCCTCGCCCTACTCAGTCACCAAGGCGAAACACTACGCCTACGCTGCGAAGTCATTGACACGGGGATCGGCATTGATTTCGCCAGTAGCAGTAAATTATTTCAGCCATTTATCCAAGCCGATAGCTCAACCACGCGGCAATTTGGTGGCACCGGCTTGGGTTTGTCGATTTGCCGGCGCTTAGTCGAAGCGATGGAGGGTGAAATTGGCGTAGAAAGCCAAGTCGGTTACGGCTCGACTTTCTGGTTCTCAGCCACATTGCATTGCGAAAATTCGGCACTGCCACAATTACCGAGCCAGATTGCCACACATCCGATTCTGGCGATCAGTGATCGAGCGCTATCGGCCACCACCTTGCAGCTGAGCCTTGGCAGTAATATTCAATGTATTGAGATCAACATCAATGAAATAAAGCTCCCAGAAGCAATACCCAGTCTTTTAATTTTAGATATTCTGGATGGTGAGCGAGCACGTTTGATCGATGCACAAATCAAACAAAGCTATCCCAATTGCCCCGCAATTCGCATGGTTGCGTTGCAAGACCTGAAAGTCATGCGCGATCAATTAAGCAATAGCGAGCAGCAAATCTATATTCCTCGCCCATTGCGCCGTAAATTGCTGATCAATGCCGCTGAACAATTACTGGCTCCCGAGAGCATTACGCCCATCGATCGTCGCAGCGCGCCACGAATCCAACAAAATTTAGCCATTCTCTTGGTTGAGGACAACCCAATTAATCAACGGGTCGCCACACTGATTTTGCAAAAACTCGGTTGCGTGATCACGGTGGCCGACAACGGTCTTGAATGCTTGACGATCCTTGAACAAAACGAATTCGCTATGATTTTGATGGATTGCCAAATGCCGGTGATGGATGGCTTTACCGCGACACGCGCGATTCGTGCGCTGCAAAATGATAAATCAAAAATGCCGATTGTCGCCTTAACGTCCAACGCCTTTCAAGAAGACCGCGACGCCTGCCTTGCTGCGGGAATGAATGACTTTGTCACCAAGCCAGTCACCGCACTCGCGCTCAATGAAATTATTAATCGCTGGGCCAAAAACTAAGCCACCCGCCGCCGCGCCGACATCGTTTTTCCCAGTTGGGCCAAACAGGCTTCGTCCAATAAAGCGTCTGCAAACGGATAAATTTCTAACTCTTCCCGTGCGGCATGTGCAGGATAGCGCAGGGCAAATTGCTGCGCCAAACTCAAATCGAGCACTTTGGAATTGCCCGCCACCACCGCCAACAGTGCGGCACGAACTTGCTGCCACAAGGCCCCCAACTCATCGTGTTCAGCCGTAATCTCACTCATCACTCGCGCCAACTCAGTGTTTGCTTTTTGTAGCAAGGCGGGGAATAAATCATCGTCTTCATCCTGATGATGCAAAGGTGCCGCTACATCAAAGTAACGCAAGATCGATTGCGCCCCCGCAATCGCCGCCGCATCTGCGCCATTTTTTTGCAGGTGCACAGCCAGCTTTTCGGTCAATGCAGCATACTGACGCACCCTATCATGGCAAGCAATGAGCATCGCAACTGGCGTTTCAAAGGTCACCGTCTCACTGGCAAAGGGATTCAGCATTTTTTAACTCCACAGCGAAGGTCAGCCTTCAACTTACGCCCCCACCACGATTTTGCCAAGGCCAAATGCACCACTTATTGCGCCGACGTAAAAAAACCTGCGCCATTGCGGTCGCAGGTTTTGGATGGCGCTGAAATCAAGTTAAGCTTTTTTGAAAATGGCGTTATAGCGCTCAGAAACCGCGGCTTCGATTTGCACATTGGTCGGTGCCGTTGGGCTCAGGAGCAAATTGCATAAGATTTTTTCTGCTTCACGCAATAAATAGCGTTTTTGTTGGCGTTTGCTAAGGCGTTTGATTTTTGCATTCATCTTCAGTTTCCTTTCATTTAATCTGTAGCAGTATAACGGGTTCGACACAAAACTGCTGAAGCGTTCCAAGATCAGCCCTGCCTAGGCGAGCTGCGCAGCTTGCAAAACATACTGCGCCAGCGATTTACTCTCTATATCATGGGTACTCAACAACTTAATATGCCGTCGAAATTTGCCGCAGCCCTCCAATACACCCACGACATCAGCCAAATCACAACCACGGCCAAACTCGACCGAAACATGCTTT
Source organism: uncultured Deefgea sp. (assembly GCA_963511125.1). Taxonomy (GTDB): domain Bacteria; phylum Pseudomonadota; class Gammaproteobacteria; order Burkholderiales; family Chitinibacteraceae; genus Deefgea. The sequence goes on from CAUPHX010000216.1 coordinate 2,971, forward strand.
TTATAAGCAAAAATACCGCAAAAATCAGCTGTCGTCGCGAACATCAAACCACCATACATCACGCGCTCGGTTGCGGTTGGCAACAATGAATAAATCAAAGCGCGTGCAGCCTCGACCACCGCCAATACTTCAGCATCCGCCAAAGCCAGATCATGCAATAACTGCGCTACCTTAGGATCACTCATGTGTTACTCCTTACCCACTTTTTTAAAAGAAAGGCAATCCAACTGGCAACAGCGAACCAGATTAAGCCCCACAATAAAACTAAAATAGCCCAAGCAATGAAAGAGGGAGCCGCCCATCCACCTGACGGTGCGGGCATAAAAATAGGTAAATTGAGCTGCTGCAACAGCATGAGTGGCGCATAAATTGTAGCCGCCACCCAAGGCGCCAGCCATTCAGGCGAATACGCAATCGCAAGTCCGTGCAAAGCAGTTAATATCAAAAACAATACCAACCGTCGCGACATTTAAAGCCCCCATACTCGACTCACATTGCTGGCTGGCACGGTACAAGTAGATGTATTTACCTCTACCCATTCATAGATAATGCCTATAAAGCAATACCCGACATCAAAGCTTTGGAACCACCGTCAGCAATGCCGTCAACACGCTCGCGCCAAACTGTGCGGAACGCTCGCCGTTCCAGCCCACTTCGGGTAGCGGATGACTCGCTGTATCTTTAAACGGCATTTCAACCGTATAGGCCAAGCAATCAAAGGTGTGACCGACCCAATTGGTACCTAACGTGAGCGTTTCTGGACCAAACTTGCTGTCTTCATAACCATGCTCGGTTTGAAAATCAGGACTGACGGCCAACCAAGCGGCTTTAAATGCATTCTGTAAATCACGTTGTTTGCTTGAGAATGACGGATTATCTTCGCAGCCCGCGACAAAGTTATGCGGAATCGCTTCATCACCGTGAATATCTAAAAATGCATCGACGCCGATTTCGAGCATTTTCTCACGCACCCAGAACACTTCCGGACTGCGCTCTAAAGTTGGTGCGCCCCATTCTCGATTCAAATTCGCGCCCTTGGCATTGGTGCGCAAATTACCGCGCACGCTACCGTCTGGATTCATATTCGGCACGATGTTAAACACGCAGTGCTCCAACAAACTACGCGCTACCGCGTTTTGTGGATCAAGCAGCGTTTCCAGCAAGCCTTCGACAAACCATTCTGCCATGCTCTCGCCCGGATGCTGGCGCGCCGTGATCCAGATGTTCTTTTTATTACCGAGGGGTATGCCAACGCGCAGCATATCCAGATCGTGCCCATCTGGCGTTACCCCCAATGCAATCAAATCCACCCATGGAGCATGACTGAGCGCGCTACCAATCAGCGACTGATGCCGTTCCCAAGAATACGGTTCAAAATAGGCAAACCACACTGCATCGGTCATCGGCGTATGCTGTATCGTCAGCGTTTGTCCATCGTATTCGGTATCAACGCGAAACCAGTTCTCGCGGTCATAGCTCGCTAATGCCTGATAATCAGGCCAGCCATCCGGATAAGCGCTTTGCCCCGCATTTTCGATGCGCAGCACACAGTCCTGATCGCGCGCGCCAGTCAGGCGAAAATGAAACCATTGCGCAAAATCAGACGCGTTATCGGGGCGTAATTTAAGGCGAATATTCGCGGCGTCACTGGCGGCGATGACGTCAATCGAACCGGACTCGAACTGGCTGGAGATACGAATCATGATGGTGTTCCCTCTATGAACTTGTATTCTTTTCCTACAAGGGGAGTACGGTATTTATTAATAAATGCGAGCAAATGTCTCAACACAGTTTAAAGTTCATCGCAGGTAGAGCGTAGCGGTAATGATTGATGGATTGGAAAAGTAAGAATGCGCCCATTCAAGTTGCCTGTGATGCGATTCGGCTTCGATGTGCCTGAAAAATTCAGATCTCTGCAGCCATTTACAATTGAGTAATCATATTCATACTCTACGGCAATATGACCCATCGCAACGTCAACGTCTTTGATATGCACCTTATCTAGCATGGCGTGCGCATCATAATCTGTGACATCAAGGTCCATCGCTGGATACAAGTCCTTGATATTCTCGCGAATCCACATCGCAATTTCTTGATTGCTTTGCAGGTCAGCTGGGAGACTCATTGTGAGCGCATCCATGTTGGGTGTTCTACCTCATTAAATTCAACGCCAGAAGATTTAGCGTGTGTTTTTCTTCAATATTAGTGCACAGGACTTTGTCCAACTTTGTGATTAATCCAAGGGCGACCAATCCGTCACGGCAACAAAATCATCGGCATCAGGCCCTTTTTCAAACACGCTACCGATTGGCGAATCCAGCAAGGCGACGACGCTACTATCGTAATTGGCGATGACGTTGACATCCAACTCGCTGTGATTTTTTGGATTGTTCAAGAATTTCTCATCCTCACAGCCCGAAAAAAAACGCCAGCCGCTATCACCCGCTTTGCTCGGTTTTTCTCGATACATCAGCCCAACCGGATAGCCTTCAATCGTCACTTCATCGCTCGCCACGCACAAGCCATGGCCTATGGCGACTTTCTTCATGCGGCTTTCATCAAGTAAATAGTCTTTGCTCATGTATATCTCTCTATACTTTAATTGAATTAGCCTACAGCCAAATACTTAGCCCACTCTAACAATACTCAGATAATAAATCATGCTGTGCCGCGATGATTGAGCTGGGACTTAAAAATCCCGTCCAAGCACACCGAGCACGAAGGGAGACAAACAGCCTTATCGTTTGGCTCGCGCCACGCGAGGGCATCGGGGACCGATGTGCGCCTCGGGTTGAAAGATCAAGGACATAGGTAACACTTTAATTCAACGACATGGGTGACACTTTTAGCGTTAAATAATCGTTTTTTGCCCCTTTCACAGCTCGCTCATCCAGCGAACCCAGTCGAATCGGGCCAAAGTAAACGTCCCAAA
>CAUPHX010000217.1:0-5901 GCA_963511125.1 uncultured Deefgea sp.
GAAGTCGTTTTTGCTCGCTTTGTCGAGCAGCTGGATATCCCACTTACTCAGCGGGGTTTTGAGCGAGTCCTGCTTGCTGACAGGGGCGAACTTATTGATTACCCCACGTGTAGTTATATTCGCGCGCGTGATGGTGTGAAAAATAAGTTTAATGTGTTTTTAAGTGGTAGCGGAATGAACGCCGAAGCAGAGATGAGTTTGACCGTTGCCAGCGTGCGCGCGCTGTCCCTAATTAGACAAGCCCAACATGAGCTGGAAGGAAGGGCGTGGGAGGACTGCTTTCGAGTGCACCAGATCCGAGTGCAGAATTTTGCCGGTCAGCATGTGCTAGAGGAGGGGCGCAAAGTCTTGCGCTATAACTCTTGCCAATGGCGTGGTGAGGTGGATTGGCTTGCCGAAGTGACGCTGCAGACTTTACCCTCGCTGATAACACAATCGGAGACTATCTCTGGGATGTGTGAATTATTGCGTGAAGAGATGCGCATCAATTGGCGTCATTATTCCATCTGGCGCATGCTGGTGATTTTTGCCTATTTGATCTGGAGTGGCGCGCAAAGCGAGTTCGAAGAACTAGCTACCCGTCGTCTGGCTTGGTGCCGTACAGAAAAGCCTGAAGAAGTGGCAGGGCTGATTGCGGTGATCGACTATTGTCGAGCTACGCTCAAACCCGATCCGGATGGCTTGCCTTGATGGGTATGTGCTCGTAGCTATTTTTAAATAATGGCTACAAATATATACCCACTATAAGCAGCTAATAAGCAAACCAGTTCAGCAAGTAACATTGTAAATGGTGATGCTGGCTTGCCAGCGAAGAGGCGGTCAGCCCCGATAGAGCAAAGCGAAATCGGAGGAATGATACATAACGTACGATTACGCTTCGCTAATCGTAGCTACAGCGCTTCGCAAGCCAGACCGATGAAGTCTGCAGCGCAAGCCGCCGCGCCGAAGATCGACTGGCAACGCAAAGTCGACGTTGCAGTAGTACCACCACGCTTGGATCGCAAGGAGGATTGGTTGCTGGAAGTGGGGCGTGAAAAACCAGCCGCGCAACAATCGCTGGGCGAGAAGACGGGCTTGATTGTGCGCTTTGAAAAATAATGAATGAGATTAATGGCTGCGGCGTAACGCCGCAGCTTAATAGGGGATGTTTGTGACTTATCAGATTTTTGTGATGGATGTTGATTCCGACACGCGAAACGGCAACATAGTGGCGTGGCTCGTCTATGCCGAAGAGCATGTCAAGTCTGTGATTAAAAACTTTAGCGAAGTGGGGACACCACCCAATGGCCAGCAGCAATTGCGCTTGACCCGCTTTGCCAGCCGACTGCTCAGCAGCATTGCACCCAGCGATCCGATCTGGGGTGGGCGTGATGTCTTGGCCGAGGTGCTGGCTTTGCCAACCAAGGGCTGGCTGATTTCGGTAGCGCCAGAACATGCAGAACGTCTATTGCGCACCGTATTGCCACTGGCGCGGCATTTGCGTTTGGCCATCGCCGATCTGCAAACCGGCATCTATTTTGAGCCGAACGAAGAAAATAAAGTCATCCCCGAGGCGGCGCTGCCAATTCTACAGGCGCTCGACCCCGAGTTGAAACTGCGTAATAAGGTACTCTCTGAGGCGCAGATTTATGAGGGCTTTGCCGAGCGCCTTACTGCGCCATTGGCTGCGCTAGGGTTTAGTCGCTATGACCCAGGCTATAGCCCATCGTGTGAGTTTAGGCGTGAGCAAAATGGCGTTTGCTGCGCGTTGTGGGTGAGCAGTTCAGGTAGACCACATAATCTCAGCGCAAAAATAGAATTCAAAGTTTATAGCGAACGTGCTGGAATGCTGCGTGCCAAAGCCGAGCAAGATCTGCTAGGGGTGCCTGCAGAAAAAGCGAGTCACTATAATTTAGTGGTGGGCCTCCCTGCCGCGGGAGAGGTATGGACCAAAACAGGGCAAATGATTTCTTACGATTTCTGCCGTTCAATCGAGGAAATGAATTGGCTATTCGAGGTGGCCTTGCAGCGTGTACCGACGATGGTCAACCTCAGCGACAGCATTGCAGGTATCAATACGCTTAAGCGTGAGCATTTACGTAGGTTCAGTACAACACAAAATAGTTTAAGGCAACTATTTGACTACGCCTATTTGATCTGGGGTAATCAGTTGGCCGAGTTTGAAGAGCTGGCTGCACGTCAGTTGGCTCGTCAGCGGGAAACCGGATCGACCTCTGGTTTTGATGTGGAAAAACTGATCGCCTACTGCCGCGATACACTCAAACCCGATTCGGATGGCCTTCCTTGACGGGTATATGCCCGTAGCTTTTTTTGAATAATGATTTTCAGGATATACCTAATATGAGTATGAATTTCTTTTATAAAGCCTATCCCGCAGGTTTGCTGAGCAGCCAATCTGATGAGCAAATTGATGCACTCGTGAGCCAGCATCCGGCAAAAGACGAAGTTTGCCTTGAAACCGCGTGGGATGTGTTGCGCGAGGCTTTGCAAGGCTGCGGTTTTGCCAGCGAAAGGCAGATCGATCAGGCAATGTATAACGGCTGCATGTTGATCAATGCTGAGCTGGTCGCTGCTCAGGCCAAATTGTTTGGCTTTTGGGATGAAGATAGACTGATCGCAGCGCTCGGCGACGTATCAGAAGACGCCTATCATGCAGACGTTTGGCTGGAAGAGACATCGCAGCCCCAACTACTTGGGCATTTTCGTGATCTGAAAGCCTTTTTTAGCCGCGCAGCCGATGCTGGGTATGAGGTATTACTGTACCCAGCGTGAACGGGATGTGGAATGAAAAACAGCGCCGTTCTTCGCCCATGTATCCACATAAAATTAATAAACCAAATTAAAATACTAATTCGTCATTCCGGCGTAGGCCGGAATCCAGCGGCAATGTTAATTTTACGTGAGCTCTGGATACCGGCCTTCGCCGGTATGACGATTTCAATGAATGGTTTTGAACTTGTATGGAGACTGAGTCGTTTAAATCCGCATTTCCGTCACCGGATCAAACAACACCACTTTTTGGGTATCCAGCACCAGCTTGATGCTCTGCCCTGTTGGAGGCACAACGCGGGGGTGGACGCGGGCGATGACTTCGGTACCGTTGATTTCGGTGTACACCATCGTGTCTGGCCCCGTTGGCTCGGTGATTTTCACTTTGCATTCCAGCGCCGTTGATGCGGCTTCGGCCACATCGAGTTGTTCTGGCCGAATCCCTAGCGTGATCTTATCGCCTAAACGTTGCCGTAATTCTGGGCGCGGTGCGAGTGCCACAAAGTAAGGATTGCCCATACCTTGCAAAGACACGCCAATCTCACCGTCATGCTCGACCAAATGGCAAGGAATAAAGTTCATCGATGGCGAGCCAATAAAACTGGCGACAAATAAGTTGGCAGGGTTTTCGTAAATATCCTGCGGGCGGCCAAATTGCTGAATGATGCCGTCTTTCATCACGGCGATTTTGTCGCCCAGCGTCATCGCTTCGATTTGATCATGCGTCACATACACAATCGTTGTTTTAAGCCGTTGGTGCAATTGCTTGATTTCAACGCGCATTTCGACGCGCAATTTGGCATCCAAATTCGAGAGCGGCTCGTCGAACAAAAACAATTTTGGATTACGCGCTAATGCGCGCCCCATCGCAACCCGTTGGCGCTGCCCACCGGAAAGCGCTGCGGGTTTACGATCCAGCAGGTGATCCATTTGCAGCATCTTGGCGACGCGGGCGATGATTTCATTTTGCTCAGCCTTCGGTACGCCACGAGTTTCCAAACCAAAGGCAATGTTTTGCCGCACCGACATCGTTGGGTACAGCGCGTAGCTTTGAAATACCATCGCGATATCGCGATCTTTCGGTGCGACGCCAGTGACGATGCGATCTGCGATGCACACATCGCCCGTGGTCGGGCTTTCTAGCCCAGCAATAATATTCATCAAAGTCGATTTGCCGCAGCCCGAAGGCCCGACCAAAATCAGGAATTCTCCAGCTTCAATTTCAATATTGATGCCTTTCAAAATCTGCGTATCGCCGAAAGTCTTCGTGATATTTTTAAAGGCCAGAGCGCCCATTGTATTCTCTCCAAAAAATGTGAGGAGTGAGGGGTAAGGAGTGAGGGGTAAGTTGCCGCATCGACACCTCACACCTAACACCTCACTCCTCACGTCTTAGCCTTTAACGGCACCTGCCGCTAAACCACGCACGAAATACTTGCCGCAAAACACGTACACCGCGATAGTCGGTAGTGCGGCAATCAAGGCGGCAGCCATATCGACGTTGTATTCCTTCACCGTCGTTGATGTATTGGCCATATTGTTCAGCCCGACTGTGATTGGCTGACTATCGCCAGCGGAAAACACCACGCCGAACAAAAAGTCATTCCAAATATTGGTGAACTGCCAAATCAAGGTCACCATAATGATCGGCGTGCTCATTGGGATAATGATTTTCCAGAAAATCCGCCAAAATCCTGCACCGTCCAAACGCGCTGCCTTAATCAGCTCATCAGGAATCCCGACGTAGTAATTACGGAAAAACAGCGTTGTCGAAGCCAAACCGCACACCACATGTACAAACACCAAACCGGTCGTCGTACTAGCAATCCCCATCCAACCCAAGGTTTGCGCCATCGGTAGCAGCAACACTTGGAAAGGCATAAACACGCCAAACAAAATCATTGCAAACACGACATTCGAGCCGGGAAAGCGCCATTTGGATAAGACATAGCCATTGATTGCACCCAGCACCGTAGAAATCAGCACCGCTGGAATCACCATCTTGACCGAGTTCATAAAGTAGCCCGACAAGCCCTCACACGAAACGCCAGTACACGCGGTGCTCCATGCCTTATCCCACGCGGCAAAGCCAATGCTCTGCGGTAAAGACAGCAAATTGCCAGCACGAATCTCTTCCATGCTTTTGACCGAAGTTGTGAGCATCACGTAGAGCGGAATCAAGTAATACAGCGCCGCAAACACCAGCGCGGCATAAATCATTGCGCGCCAAAAACGATCTTGGGTCATACCAATCTCCCGAGCACTTTGAAAGCACAGGCTAAAAGTTGCGAGTCGCCAGCAAAGTTATGCATTGCCGTCTTTCCTCAATTCTGAATACAGATACGGCACCACGATTGCGGCAACAGCCATCAGCATCATCATCGCGCTGGCTGCACCCACGCCCATTTGTCCACGGGTAAACGCCATTGAATACATAAATGTTGCCGGCACATCGGACGAATAGCCGGGGCCACCGCCGGTCAAAGCCATAATCAAATCGAAACTCTTAATCGCGATATGCGACAAGACCATCAACGTAGAAAACACCACGGGTCGCAGGGCAGGCAGAATAATTTTCCAATAAATCCGTGGCAAACTCGCGCCATCAATTTGCGCCGCCTTGATGATTGAATCATCAACCCCGCGCAGCCCCGCCAAAAACAGCGCCATCACAAAGCCAGACGATTGCCACAAGCCCGCCAGTACGACGGTGTAAATCGACATATCGGAATTGACCAACCAATCAAACGTGAAGTTGGTAAATCCCCAATCGTGCATCAATTTCTCAAGCCCCAGACCCGGATTCAAAATCCATTTCCACGCCGTGCCCGTTACGATGAAAGACAAAGCCATCGGGTAGAGATAAATCGTTCGAATTGCGCCTTCGAGGCGAATTTTTTGATCGAGTAGCACCGCCAATACCACGCCGATGCCCATCGCACCACCAATAAACAGCACAGCAAAAATCACTAAATTTCGAACTGCGACCCACCAACGTTCATTGTCAAACAACGCGGCATACTGGGCCAAACCCGCCCATTCATAATTGGGCAGCATGCGCGAAGTGGTAAACGACAGATAGCCATTCCACGCGATAAATCCATATAAAAAAACCAAGGTCAGCAAAAACGA
>CAUPHX010000218.1:0-5832 GCA_963511125.1 uncultured Deefgea sp.
ACCTGCGAGAATGCAAGCAAGGCATCGCGGTTTTGAATGTGGTCTAGGCTTTTCAGGATGGGATTTTCAGCCAGCGCGTAGCCGTTTTTTTGCATCCATTGAATTTCACCAATCCACACCGTGACGCGCGCGAGTTCAGCCGCGTACGGATCTAGCTCGATGCCGAGCACATTGGCGGGGCTGCATTCGATGCTGACTTGGCGCTGCAAGCCCAAATCTTGCGCGTCGATATTGGCGGCGTGCTCTAAATCTTTCAGCGATTTGAGCGCCAAATACAGGAAATTCCCCGAACCGCAGGCAGGATCGAGAACGCGGAAATTCCTCAGCAGCTCCAGATGATTTTGAAACACTTTGCTGGCTTTTTTATGCGCGGCATCGCCGAGTTTTTTGGATTTAGCCAGTAATGTGGTGATTTCTGCTTTCGCCAGTTGCCACTGCGCCCGCAGCGGTTCGACCAACACCGGATTGATAATCCGCAGTATCGAATCGCGGTCGGTGTAATGCGCGCAGAGCTGGCTGCGTTTTTTCGGATCAAGACCGCGCTCAAATAACGTGCCGAAAATGGTCGGATCAATCGCGCGCCAATCCATCACGGCGGCTTGATGCAGGCGAAAAACGTCGTCACTGGTCAGCGCCGGAATATCGATGGTTTTAAATAGGCCGCCGTTAAACCAGCGAATCACGTCATCGCCATAATCCCCACCGCCTTGCATTGCTTTGAATAAGGCTTGCAGGCGGTCGGCGACGCGCTCGGGGTTGGCGCGATTTTTTTCCAATAGTTGCGTAAACAGTTTGCGCGGCAATAAGCCTTCATCCTCGGCAAACATACAAAACAAGCATTGGATTAAGAAATGCGCCACTTGCTGCGGCGGCAAATCACGGGCGCGCATCGCCTCGGCGACGTCGCCCAATTTGCCCGCGGCCGCTTCGGTAATCGCGGCGACTGATTTGATTGGGCGCAGTTTTTCTGGATCGACAAAGACATTGCGGAGTATCTGCCTGCACGCATTGTCGGCTAAATCTTGGATGGCAATACGTGTCACCACATCAGGAAAGCCGGTGAACGCGGTGTGGATTTCGATGATTTCCCGATCACACACCACCAAAATCGGCGGATTATCCAGTTGCAGTGTGTAATCGGTGAGCTGCTTGAGTGCAGCTTTCAGATCACGGCCCGGCTTTTTGTTTTCCCACGCAAAATGCCCGCGCGTCCACACGTCTGCCCAACCATCGCCGCCGCTGGCTTTTTTCGCGCCGCGCTCAAAGCAATAGTTTTCTGGATCGCGCGGTTTATCCACGCCGAGCAAATCGCACAGATCGTCAAAATGCGCCTGCGCCCCACCGCGTTCAGTGAGGGCATTGTTTTGCCACAGGGCAATGAATTGTTCAGGAGTCCTGAGCGGCGATCTGGATGATTAGAAACGATCCCACGATGGTCATGGATAAGTACAAAGCCGTGAATTAAAAAATCCGCGCAAAGCTAAGCTTTACGCGGTTTTTAGCGGCATAACTATAAAGCGAAGAACGTTAAATCACTCGACCCCGCGGGCGCGGTCGGCTTTGAATTTGGCGACGAATTGCGGGAATTGGTCAACTTCAATCGCGGCGCGCATCTCCGCCATTAGCACTTGGTAGTAGTGCAAGTTGTGGATGGTATTGAGTTGCGAAGCAAGGATTTCTTGGCAGCGGAATAGATGATGCAAATAGGCGCGGCTAAAATTGCGACAGGCGTAGCAATCACAGCTCTCGTCCAATGGACGTTTATCGAGTTTGTAATGCGCATTTTTGATTTTGACGTTGCCGTAACGCGTAAACAGCATGCCGTTACGCGCATTGCGCGTTGGCATCACGCAGTCAAACATATCAATGCCTTGCGAAACGCCAAATACCAAGTCTTCTGGCGTACCGACGCCCATCAGGTAGCGCGGCTTGTTCACTGGCAATTGCGGCGCGGTGTGCGCCAAGATGCGCTCCATTTCTTCTTTCGGCTCGCCGACTGACAAACCGCCAATCGCCATGCCGTGAAAATCGAGGTCATTCAAACCTGCTACCGATTCGTTGCGCAAATCTTCGTGCATACCGCCTTGCACAATGCCGAACAGCGCGTTCGGGTTTTCTTCACGGTTAAATTCATCTTGCGAGCGTTTGGCCCAGCGCAACGACATCCGCATCGAATCGGCAGCAGTTTTATGATCGGCAGGATACGGCGTGCATTCGTCAAAAATCATCACGATGTCAGAATTAAGTACTTTCTGGATCCGCATTGATTCTTCTGGCGTGAGGAATAATTTATCGCCATTGATTGGATTTTGGAATTTAACGCCTTCCTCCGAAATTTTGCGCATTGCGCCCAAGCTAAATACTTGGAAACCACCCGAATCGGTCAGCATTGGCTTATCCCAGCCCATAAACTGATGCAGGCCGCCAAACTGTTTAATCACTTCTAAACCCGGGCGCAGCCACAGATGGAAAGTATTGCCGAGAATAATTTGCGCTTTGATATCGTTCAAATCGCGCGGGGTCATTGCTTTGACCGTACCGTAAGTGCCGACGGGCATAAACACCGGCGTTTCCACCACGCCGTGGTTGAGCGTCAACGTGCCGCGACGAGCGCCCGATGAGGTGGTTTTTAATTCAAATTTCATGATTTTCCTTTGGCAACCAAAAAACAGTTCAGCGCCATTCATTGTGTGTATAGGTATAGCGATGCAGGCATTAACTGAAAAAGCCTACGACTCAATACCCTTATTTTTTTCCAGCAACATCGCATCGCCATAGCTAAAAAAGCGATATTCCTGTGCGACCGCGTGATCGTAAGCAGCGCGCATCGTATCAAAACCTACAAACGCCGCAACCAGCATTAATAACGTTGATTTGGGTAAATGAAAGTTAGTGATGAGGCGATCGACGACTTTGAACTCAAAGCCGGGCGTAATAAAGATGTCGGTATCGCCAATCGGCTCGGCGAGTACGCCATTTTGCGACGATGCTTCCAGCGCACGCAAACTGGTGGTACCAACGGCAATCACACGCCCGCCATTGGCTTTGGCCGCTTTAATTAAAGCAATCGTTTCCGGCGGAATATAATACCGCTCGTGATGCATCGTGTGATCGGCGATATCGTCAACACGCACCGGCATAAAGGTACCCGCACCGACGTGCAAAGTCAGAAATGCCGTTTGCACGCCCTGCGCTCTCAGCGCGTCAAGCAATTGGTCGGTAAAGTGCAAGCCCGCTGTCGGCGCAGCGACCGCACCCGGATCACGTGCATAGACGGTTTGATAGCGTTTGGCGTCTTCATCATCCGGCACATGCGTGATATACGGCGGCAACGGCAAGAGACCCGATTGCTCCAGAATCTCTAAAACGCTGGCATCACCGTCGAAATGCAATTTGAACAAGTCGCCTTGTCGCTCGACCATCTCGGCAGTGAAACCGCCTTGAAAATGCAATATTGGTCCTGCTTTAGGCGCTTTCGACGCTTTGATGTGCGCTAAAGCAGTGCGCTCATCCAAAACGCGCTCAATTAATGCTTCAATCTTGCCGCCGCTGGCTTTTTCGCCAAACAAGCGCGCCTTGATGACTTTGGTGTCGTTAAACACTAAAACATCGCCAGCACGTAAAAAACTCGGCAAGGCTGAAAACAAGGTATCTTGGCGTTTTTCGCCATCGATATGCAGCAAACGACTCGCGCCACGCACCTCAGGGGGGAACTGCGCGATCAACTCGTCGGGCAAATGGTAATCAAAATCTGCAATCTGCATTTAAAATACGCCTTCGTGACACCTGTAGCAAAACTACACGATTATATCAGCAAACATCGATATAAGCCGCGCCAACATTGACGTAGCACGACTTTAAAACGATCGTTTATAAATTAAAGTTAAAAGAAAAAGCACGCTTTTTCTGGACAAGTTCGCAGAACTTGCGGCAAACTCCGTCGATTACATAGCGTTACAAGGACTCACGTATGGCCGACATTGGTAAAATTTTGGTTTTGCATGGCCCAAACCTCAATTTACTCGGACTGCGTGAACCACAACATTACGGCAGCAATACACTGGCCAACATCAATCAAGGCTTGATTGACTTGGGCGCAAGCCAAAAAGTTTCCGTCGAAACTTTTCAATCAAATCGCGAATACGAAATCATCGAACGAATCCATGCCACCCTACAAGATGGCACCGATTATATCGTGATTAATCCAGCCGCATTTACCCACACGAGCGTGGCGATTCGCGATGCATTGGCCGGCGTGAAAGTACCGTTTGTTGAAGTCCACTTATCTAACGTGCATGCGCGGGAAACATTCCGCCATCATTCTTATTTCTCAGATCTCGCCATTGGCGTGATTTGCGGCCTTGGCGCTAAGGGCTACGCCTATGCTCTGGAGTTTGTCATCGACCGACTCCAGCAGGCCGAAACGAAAACTGTTTAAACCCATAAGGCTTTCTGCACGACAGAACGCCATTTTTACTTTTCAGAGGGGATTGCAACATGGATCTGCGTAAACTTAAAAAACTAATCGACTTAGTTGAAGAATCGGGCATTGCTGAGTTAGAAGTGACCGAAGGCGAAGAAAAAGTACGGATTACTCGTAACGTACAAAACACCGCTCAGTATATGCAACCGATGCAATACCACGTACCACAACAGGCCGCCCCTGCTCCCGCCGCCGCAGCTGCTCCAGCAGTAGCCGCTGAAGCAACCGCGCCAGTGGTTGCTGGCAACACGCAAAAATCGCCAATGGTCGGTTCGTTCTATCGCTCTTCTAGTCCTGATGCAAAACCATTCGTTGAAGTCGGCCAAAGTGTGACTGCGGGTCAAACGATTTGTATTATCGAAGCGATGAAATTATTGAACGAGATCGAAGCTGAACACACGGGTGTGATTAAAGCGATCTTGGTAGAAAACGGTCAGCCAGTTGAATACGGCGAGCCGATGTTTGTGATTGGGTAAGGAGTGAGGGGTAAGGAGTGAGGGGGGCAACCCCAACTCTCCACCCTACACCTCACACCTCACACTTAACACCTCACAGGCGAAGCTATGTTTAAAAAAATCCTTATTGCTAATCGCGGCGAGATTGCTTTGCGCATATTGCGCGCTTGCCGTGAAATGGGCATCAAAACCGTCGTTGTTCATTCTGAAATCGACCGCGAAGCCAAATACGTCAAACTCGCTGATGAGTCAGTGTGTATTGGGCCTAACCCATCGACACAAAGCTATCTCAATATGGCGGCATTGATTTCGGCAGCAGAAGTCACTGAAGCCGAAGCAATCCATCCCGGTTATGGTTTTTTGTCGGAAAACGCTGACTTTGCCCAGCGCGTGGAAGAGTCTGGCTTTGCCTTTATTGGCCCGCGCCCAGAAACGATTCGCTTGATGGGTGACAAAGTGTCGGCCAAAGACGCGATGAAAGCGGCTGGCGTACCCTGCGTGCCCGGTTCGGATGGCGCATTGCCAGATGATGCCGACGAAATGATCAAGATTGGCCGCAAGGTCGGCTATCCGGTCATCATCAAAGCCGCAGGCGGTGGTGGTGGTCGCGGGATGCGCGTGGTTGAGCGCGAAGAAGACTTGCTCGCCGCCGTTGCGATGACCCAAGCCGAAGCTGGCGCGGCATTTGGCAATCCAGTGGTGTACATGGAACGCTATTTGCAAAATCCACGCCATATCGAAATCCAAATTCTGGCCGATCAGCATGGCCACGCGATTTATTTGGGCGAGCGCGATTGCTCAATGCAACGTCGCCACCAAAAAGTACTCGAAGAAGCGCCAGCACCGGGCATTACCGACGAGCAACGCCAACGCATTGGCGAATCTTGCGCCGAA
>CAUPHX010000219.1:0-5808 GCA_963511125.1 uncultured Deefgea sp.
CACGCCAACGATTAGCGTTTCTGCCAGTCTCAGCGGCGCATCACCCGAAACCATGGCCAATGCGGTGGCAACGCCGCTGGAAAAACAATTTTCAACCATTCCTGGCTTGGCGATGATGACGTCGACCAGCAAATTAGGCAGCACCAATATCACCTTGGAATTCGCCGCCAGCCGCGATATCGAATCGGCGGCGGTCGATGTGCAAGCCGCGCTGTATCGTGCCAACCGTAGCTTGCCATCAGACATGAAAAGCCCGCCGAGCTACCGCAAAGTGAATCCATCCGATGCGCCGATTTTAATGCTCAGCATCAATTCACCCTCGCTGTCGCTGTCTGAACTCAATGATTTTTCCGATAATCTGATTGGCCCCGCCCTTTCGACCATTGATGGGGTCGCTCAAGTCACCATTTATGGGCAAAAGCGCTTTGCAGTGCGGGTTTCAGTTGATCCTGATTTACTTGCTGCGCGAGATTTATCCTTGCCTGAACTCGCTACCGCGCTCAAAACGGCCAATGCCAATTCGCCCGTTGGCCAACTCGAAGGCGAGCGGCAAACTTTGATGCTGCAAGCCAATGAACAACTCAAAAATGCGGCCCAATTTAGCCGCCTGGTGGTGGCCAACAGAAATGGTTTACCTGTGCGCCTTGGCGACGTAGCCACCGTCGAAGATAGCGTCGAAAACATCAAATCAGGCAGTTGGATTGATGGCGAACGCTCAATTATTTTGGCCATTCTTCGCCAGCCCGGCGCCAATACCGTAGCGACCGTCGATGCGATTAACGCCAAACTACCGCAACTCATCGCGCAGATGCCCGCGTCGGTTGAGGTGAAAAAGCTCAATGACCGCTCTACATCGATTCGCGAATCGATTCACGATGTGACGCTGACACTCATTCTAACAATGGGCTTGGTGGTGTTGTCGGTGATGCTGTTTTTACGCCGTGCAGCCGCGACGCTTATCCCCTCGGTATCGCTCCCTATCTCAATGCTGGCAACGTTTGCATTGATGTACTGGCTGGGGTTTAGCCTCAACAACATTACGCTGATGGGACTCACCGTGGCACTCGGGCTGGTGGTCGATGATGCGATTGTGGTACTCGAAAATATCGTTCGCCACATCGAAGAAGGCATGCCACCTTGGGACGCAGCAATTAAAGGCGCGGGCGAAGTTGCGTTTACCGTGGTATCGATTTCGATTTCATTGATCGCCGTCTTTATTCCGATCTTTTTTATGCCAGGCACCATTGGGCTACTGTTTCATGAATTTGCGATCGTAATTTCCTTGGCGGTTCTGGTATCGATGGCGGTTTCTCTGACACTGATTCCACTATTTGCCTCGCGATTTTTAAAGCCAGAGCCAGAGACTCATACCCAAGCGGCGTGGAGTCGTTGGTTTGAAGCCGGCTTTAATCGGCTCCTCAGTGGCTATCAGCGCAGCTTGGCGGTGGCCTTGCAGCATCAGCGCTGGATGTTATTGCTGACCTTTGCGACGTTTGCCGCCACAGTAGCGCTCTACATCAACGCCCCCAAAGGTTTCTTCCCCACCGAGGACATCGGGCAAATTCAAGCCAGTATGGATGCCGCGCCAGATATTAGTTATCCAGCGCTCTTGGTGTTACAACAGAAAGTCGCAAAGACCGTGCTTGAGAATCCGAATGTGGCCACCGTTGCGTCGAGTTTGGGCAGTAGTGGCAGCGGCGGGCGCTTGTTTATCACGCTCAAACCGCGCAATGAACGGGAAAACATGGCTAAAACCCTCGATAGTTTGCGTAAAACAACCGGCAAAATCGCAGGAGTCAGTGTGTTTTATCGCCCAACGCAAAATCTGCAAATTGGCGGTCGTAGCGGGAAAAGTAGTTATCAATACACTTTGCAGGCAGTCAATTCGGATAATTTAGAAGCTTGGGCCGATAAATTAAAAGCGGCACTGGCTGCGCAGGCAGTTTTCCGCGATGTCACTTCCGATGCCGAGCAAAAAACACTGCAAGCTAAAATCAATATTGACCGTGACCGCGCTAGCGAGCTGGGGATCAATATGCAAAATCTGCGCGAAACGCTCTATGCAGCCTACGGTGAGCGAGAAGTTGCCACCATCTATGCGCCGCATGACAGCTATTCGGTGCTGATGCAGCTTAAAGATAGCGCCCGCAGTGATGAAAATGCGCTCAACCAATTGATGATTCGCAGTCAATCAGGCGGATTAGTTCCTTTAAGTAGCTTTGCCAAGATTGAACGCACTGCCGTCACAACGGCGATCAATCACCAAGGTCAGCTCCCCGCCATTACTTTGTCTTTCAATTTAGCCGAAGGCGCCTCGCTATCGGATGCCGCGCGTGAAATCAAAGCAGCAGAAAGCGCCATTAATTTGCCAGGCTCGATTTTCGGGGCATTCGCAGGCGATGCGGCACTGTATCAGCAAACTCAGACCAGCCAATTGTGGCTGATTCTCATCGCCGTAGCTGTCATTTATGTGGTGCTGGGTGTGCTTTATGAGAGCTGGATTCATCCGATTACGATTTTAGCGGGGATTCCCTCGGCGGCAATTGGCGCACTGATTGCGCTGCAGATCACGGGGCTAGAGCTGACCTTTATTGCGATGATTGGGATTTTATTGCTGGTTGGCATTGTGAAAAAAAATGCGATTATGATGATCGACTTTGCTTTGGAAGCGCAGCGCAATCAACAATTGCCTGCAATTGATGCGATACGCGAAGCCAGTGCGAAACGCTTTCGGCCGATTATGATGACCACGCTGGCGGCCTTGATGGGCGCGCTGCCTTTGGCGCTGGGTTTGGGTGCAGGCGCGGAGCTAAGGCAACCGCTCGGCGTATCGATTGTGGGTGGACTGATCTTTTCACAATTGATTACGCTGTATATTACCCCGGTGCTTTTCTTAACGCTGGAGCGATTAAGCAGCAAGGGTATACGCACCAAATAATTATAATAAAATAGCTAGAGAGATATACCTAAAGAAAAACAACCCTATTGCGACCTTTATCTTTGGCGACATAAAGCGCCTTATCCGCCGCCATCAGTAGATTCGCATGCAAACTGCGGTTACTACTGGTGGAGCTGGCGACGCCAATACTGACAGTCACAATCGGCAATACCATGCTATGTAAGTGCGGAATATGCAGCGCCTCAATATTGGCTCGAATCCGTTCTGCAATCTGCAAAGCCAATTCTTGATCGGCATTTTCAAGGACACAGCAGAATTCCTCACCGCCATAACGCGAGCCCATATCGGTCACCGAGCGCAATGATGATTGAATCGTCCCCGCCACCCGCTGCAAGCAAACATCACCTGCAATATGGCCATACAAATCGTTATACGGTTTAAACGAATCGACATCGATCAGCAATACAGACAAGGGTTGATCTAAGCGCAATGCTTTATCTTGTACGGTATCCAAATGCTCAAACAATCGCCGCCGATTGGCCAAGCCCGTTAATGCATCGGTTTGCGACAAAACGCGTAATAAATCTTTGGTGCGTTTTAATTCCAAATGATTATGCACGCGCGCTCGTACAATCGATGCATTGAATGGCTTAACGATGTAATCAACCGCGCCCGCCTCCAAGCCACGTGTTTCTTGGGCTGGCGTTGAAAGCGATGTGATAAATATGATCGGGATATCCCGTGTTTCGACCTTGGCTTTCAGAATTTCGCACAACTGAAACCCATCCATTTCCGGCATCATGATGTCGAGCAAAATCAATTCGGGCATTTGCTGGGCAATTTGCACCAAGGCTTGTTCGGCACTCAAAGCAAAATGAACATCGTGCTCATCACCGAGCACCTCACCCAAGGTTTCTATATTATTCATCTGGTCATCAACGACCAAAATATAGCGATCAGCCATGCGCTACTCCTTCGGCGACCACGGGTATCCGCTGATTGAGCGCGTGTAAAGCGGCGGGGTAATCTAGTGAATCCAGCGAGGAAATGACATCATGGAGTAACGTTTTCTCTTCATCAGACAGCTCTTGCAATAAGGTCGCCAGTATTTTTTTTGCACGCAAACTATTGCTTTGCAGAGCCGCCTGTAAATTCATTATCGACGATAGACTCGAGGTCGGTAACAAGCCATCAGCAGGTTTCGGACTCTCATCTTGCTGAATCACACTCACTAAAGGCAATACAAATTTTCTAGCACTGGCCCAAGCCTGTTCTAATTCAGAAAAATCAGGTAAAACCCCCGTGGTATATTTTTGAACGGAAAATAAACTTTGTTCTAACTCACTGGCAATGGTGTAAAAATCCATGAGTCCTAAGGTGCCAGAAACTCCGCGCATGGCATGCACCTGTGAAATATACTTTTCCAAATTATCAATTGATTTATGCTGCATTAAATCATTAAAAAATGCTTCATTTTCGATAAAGAAATGATTTAACCATCGCTGATAACGTGACACATTGCCATTGAGTCGATCTAAAGCCTCATCAACCGCAACGCCCCAATCAGCTAACTTGGCTATCCACGTTTTTTCCACCGTAGAAGGCGCTAGCTGCTTAGCTTGCTGAGTGAATTGCAATAATTGAGGCATAATCGGTAAATCAGCGCCACGCGCTAGCTGAAAACGTATTGATTTACTCAGTGCCTCATACAATTCACGCACCGAAACGGGTTTAGTTAAATAATCATTCATGCCTGCAGCGGCGCCCTCTCGCTTTTCTTTTTCGGTCGCATTGGCGGTTAAGGCAATCACGTAAATATCCGCATCATGCACCTTAAATTGTTCATTACCCCCCAAACGAATCAAGCGCGTCGCAGTCATGCCGTCCATAATCGGCATTCGCCAATCCATTAACACCACATCAAACGGCTCTTTTGATAAAGCTTCCAGCGCCTCTAAACCATTCTCAACAATATGCACCGATAAATTCATTTCCTCCAGCAGTGCACCCACAATCAATTGATTGGTTTGAATATCTTCAGCATAAAGAACCCGAATTTGATGGCTTAAGCCCTGCATTGGTAATTCTCTGTTCGCCACTTCAGCAGGTACTTCGGCGACAGGTAATGGAATTTCAACCCGAAAGTGGCTACCTTCACCCGGCGCACTTGTCACCCCTAATGAGCCTTGCATCAAATCGATCAAACCACGGCAAATGGAGAGCCCCAAGCCCGTTCCACCATATTTGCGGGTTGTCGAAGTATCGGCCTGCTCAAACTTTTGAAATAAGCGACCAATCGTTTGATCATCCATGCCAATACCAGTGTCACTAATCAAAATTTTAACCTGTTCGTTATCTCGATAAGCCGTGATCGTTACACAGCCATGCTCGGTAAACTTAATTGAATTACCAATCAAATTAAATAAAATCTGCCGAATACGCATCGGGTCACCAAGACAACCCGTTGGCGAGAAATGGTCTAACTTCAAAACAAAAGAAATCCCTTTTTCTTCGGCACGAACCGCGAAAAAATCAACCACCTGATGAAGTAATTTGAGTAAATCAAACGGGATTGACTCGATCGATAATTTGCCCGCTTCAATTTTTGAAGCATCCAAAATATCGTTAATGATGTCGAGCAGTAACTCCGCATTTTCTAGTCCCATCCGCACTTGCGAGCGCGTTGCGGGGCGCAACTCTTTTTGCCCGCTCGCTAAGCGCAGCATGCCAATGACACCCGATAAGGGAGTGCGAATCTCATGACTGATCAAAGCCAAAAAATCACTTTTGGCTTGGTTAATCGCAATGAGTGTATTTTTCTCTACGAGATGCTCGGCCTGCTGCCGAATGCTGTCCTCAAGAATATTTTTCTTTTGTTGTTCCGCTTTCAATAATTTAAGCCGCATTTC
>CAUPHX010000220.1:0-5793 GCA_963511125.1 uncultured Deefgea sp.
CGACGGACTTTAGCAAATGTGGCCATGGTAATCACCTTCAATTTCCTAGCTCGTTGAACGAGTTTGGAGATTAGTTACCCTGGTCAAAATTCACTGCGCAAAATGACGATTTACTGGTCAATATTCAATGCGCCTCAACATGCGGTGTGCCACCGCGCCAACTGCGCAAATAATTACACACATCCACGCCTTTATAGATCCCTCCTCCCCGTTAACACGCCATACTCCGGCGCTAACCTGCCGCAAAAAATTAGCGCTTGAGAATGCTCTGTCACACACCGCAGCGCAAGGGAGCCAGTCATGAAATCGAGAACCTATTTCGTTTCGTCACCGACATCTGACTTCATTATCAAGCCTGATTTTCTGGAGCGTGCAAAAATGCGTCCAAACAATGCAACAATAACCGGCACGCGCCCAGCCATTGAGAATAGGAAACTCAAAAGAGGCCCAATCTATATTTCAGGCCCTGCGCCGTTCCTCGCTGGAATGCGTATCGGCTCTGAGGACGCATCAATTCACCAAAACACGCTCGTTGATGAAGTACCACCTCATCCTTTTGATGAGGTCAACGATGACGCAGACTTTGCCTATGATTCGCAAGAGCCCACCACACCACGCCCAATGTGGTGGAATCTGCTGATGGATTACATAACGCGTTGGTATACGCAAAAAGACAGAATTCCACTGTTATTTCATTTTCCAGGCGAACTAGATACAACTCATGAGCAATTGCTACGCGAACTATTATCGGAAGTCGATATGGCATCCGTTTGGATAAAAGGTTCGCTGGAAGATGATCCCATTGTGCTATCGCAACTTCGCGCGCACAACCCCGTGATGACCTGCCTAACCGAACCCGATTCACGGCACATGCACGCGGCGTGGTCGCACTTGAGTTCAGGTAATATTTGGTTGTGGTGCAGCCCATTTCCACCTGCATGGCTATTGCCACTGCAATACACCCGACTCCCCGTGGAATTCCAGCCGCAAAATATCCCCGATCTGCCTGATCGCATTACGCTGGTTGATCGCGTCGCCTTGTTCCAGCAAATTAATAGTCTGAAAACAGGCAACAACGACCAATCGCGATACAGTTATCTCCACAATTTAACGAAACCCAAGCAACTCATTTTGGCGACCGAGGCTCACCTTGAAAAAATGAAGGCCTTGCAGTTGCAACACCCGCAGTTTGAGGGCTTTTTGCGCCGTATGAGTAACCGCATCCTGCTGCAAGCGGCTCAATCTTTGCCGTTACATTTGGGGAATGTGTTACTCGCGGGTGCTCCAGGGAATGGCAAGACATGGCTATGCGAGCAGATAGCGATGGCATTGGATGTGCCATTCCTATCTATCCAGCTTGCCGGGACCAACGACATCATGATTCTGCGCGGTTCACAGCGTCAATGGAGTAGCGCCGACGCGGGCCGGCCGGCAAAATTCATCGCCGATTGCTTGATTGCCAACCCAATCATTATGATTGATGAAGTCGATAAAACCATTGACAGCACGCAAGGCAACCCAGTCGAAGCGCTGCTGATGCTGCTCGAACCTGAAAATGCGCGACGTTTTATGGATAATTTTATCGAACCACCGATCAATATGAGCCATATCAGCTTCATCTTGACTGCGAATGATTTAACCAAATAAAAGACTACTTTACAACGCGAGTTGAAATCTTCCAGGTTCTACCTCCAACCGCTGCCAGCATGCGCAAATTAGCGCAGCAACTCTACCATCAGCAGTTACATCGCTTAAAAGCGGCAGAATACTTTGAAGATGAACTACAAGAGCAAGAATTGGCACTGTTATTGCGAGACTGCAACAATATACGGAGCTTAAAACAGCGCATTAATCAGGCCATTGAAAATGCGCTTTTTGAAACGCCTGACCTTGCCACGCTGCGTGCGCAAGTAAAGTGCCTGCGCATCAAGCCGAGCCCTATTATTACTCCTCCGCAGCGAAACATCGGGTTTTTACCGAACAACTAAAGTACCTCAATCTTACTGGGGAGGTTTAAGTAAATACGAACCTCGCCACAAAATTTCTTCATCAGCACGCACGATCTGAAATGCGTAAAACACCCCAACACAAAGCTTACTAATACAATGCAATGGTCTTGCTTTCGCCGATTTTGGGCATCGACAATATGGTCATTATTTGCATTTTCCTCGTGAAAGTTATCAATTTTGACCAAAAAAGGTAAAATTTTACCGAAATTGGTAGAATTTTACCTTTTTTGGTCAAAATCGTTTTCAAAGCCCGCGATTCCTTTCTTGAGAAGAAAGCATACATTGCATGTAGATTTGAAAGTGAACGCATGATGAAGTCCATGCATGGGTCATGAATAACAGTATCAACTGACATTTATTCCATGGGCTTGAGTGGCAGAACCAGACGCTCAGCCAGCTTCGTAACGAGTGGCTGGTATCGAATACGAAGCTGCCGCACCGTGGCCTATGCTGAACTTCAGCAGTTCGGCCAAAGCCGACACTAAAAAAGTTTAGTGACTATTAATTTTAGCTCAGTTAATTCTCTTTCTCGTCGAGATCCTTGTATTACAGCAATCGCTACGCCGCAAAAACCCACCGCGACTTTAATTACAAACAAACCACAAGAAGCTGACAAGCACACAAAATCTATGACATCATTCCTTAACTATTAAGAAATGGGTCATTATAATGAATCGCTATGAATTTTCAGATGGTACTTCCAATAAATTTTGGGAAATTGAACAAATTGACGCTCAGCTACAGATACGTTGGGGCAAAATCAACACCCAAGGGCAAAGCCAAACCAAGGATTTTGATTCCGCCGCTTTAGCCAAAGCCGCGATGGATAAGTTGATTAAAGAGAAAACCAAGAAAGGCTACATTGCATCTGGGTATATCGATATAGGCATTGATAATAAAATCCCAGCAAGCAATACCCAATCAACTCAAGAATCAAGCCTACCAGCACCAATCGCCGCAGCCAAGGTTGCCGAGATTGCGCCAGCGCCTAGCGCCGTTGTTCCCACCCTACCAACCACGCGCGCTGGTGAACTTCCGCCTTGGGAAATCGGTGAATTAGTCCACCTCACAGCCGAGATGCGTGCCCACGCCCTGCCCAATCGGAAAAACCCTGGCAAGCCCGTTTCATTTAATGCAGATCAAGCATGGGCTGAGTTTATTGCCAGCATCCACGAAGACAACAAAGATCGTAAAACTGAGTTTTTGGTCACCGAAACCGGCACGCCATTTGCGCAGGCTTGTCATGAAGCCTTTGACCGATTGAATCAACAGACTCGCAGCGGCAGCGCTGAATCGGATGCGGTGATCTTAGCGATTGCCTTTGCGTCTAGCGGCTACGGGGGGTTTTCTTGCGAGGCACAAGCATTTATCCGTTATTTAGTTGCCCAATATCATCTGCAATATGCCATCGAAGCATTGATTGCTGCCGAACAAATCAGGCTGGTTCATAACTGGCGTGGCAGTAGCGAGACGATGCAATACACGCTCAGTCAACAAGTCACGGCCGCATTTCATTATGATCGATTTTGCCACGGCGAATATTATTTCCGTACGATTTTGGCGCAAGCGAATGAAGCAGACTGGCAACAAGCGGCAGCACGATTGCAAGCTGCTGTACCCCAATTGCATCCACGTCGGCAAATTTTAATTGCGCTCTTACTTCCTGAAGTCCCCGATTTAGCCAATCAACTCGCACTTGAATTGGCTAATGCCGACGTCAACTTATTACTGATGGCACTGGTTGTAACCTCCGATGAAGCCCGAAAAATCGTTTTGAAACAAGCCCATAATTATGATGGTTTCGGTTATCACGATTATTTTCCCAGCACACTCATCCAGCAGCATGGCACTGCAGCGGTAGCGCTACTCGAATCGCACAGCCACTACGCCACCACCGCCGACATGCTGGCGCAAATCAGTACCCCAAACGCAATCACCGTCTTGGCGCGCCTAGCATTGCTCAATAAAGAAAGCCAACAGCGCTTTATTCAAGCTTGCCAACGCTATCCCATCGCAGCGATCCCTGCGCTAACTGATTTATTGCAAGCGGGCGGCAAAGACAGTGGTTTGTACTCTGCGACGCTCTCCAATTTACTCCAGCACCAAGCCGACGCACTGGCCGCAACTTGGCCTTGGCTCAGCCCTGCGGAACACAACATCATCAACACCCTGCAAGCTCGTTTCGCCGCCCCCGCCGAAGTCGCCAGCGAAGCAGAATTACCATTAATTCTGCGCAATCCGCCTTGGTTACAAAAGAAAAAAACTACGTTGCCCGCTCTGGAACTGGAAGTGCAGCCACTGGCCGCAGTCGAACACTGGGCCGAAAGTGAGCGGGAGCAGGTGCTGGCACTCAATGAGTGGCAGGCCAAGCGCCTTGAAGAAGCACGCATGGATACCGCTAAGCTGGCTGATGAGCTGGGTTTTGGCCGTTATAGTGGCTATGGCAGCGACCTAGAAATCGCGAACAATAAACAGATACACACAGGCATTCTAAATTCCGCAATCAACGCCATCCAGAACAACAATTCAGAGGCATTAATCGAAGCTTGGAAAAATTACAAAGCAGCCAAACTAAGCTGGTGGTTACAAACAGATTCGCGTTACTTAACCTTGTTGCCGGAACCTGTTGCGTTGAAAATATGGCCCACCTTTGCCGCCGATGATAGCTACAACGCTAATTATGCGATGGCGACTTACGGACTCAAAGGACTGGATGGCCTACTAGTCTGCATACAGCAGCGACCCGCATCGGAAATGTCGCTGGCCCTACATTATGGCTGGACCCCACTCGCACCTGCGATTGCCCGTGCCTACCTCAAGCTCAAAACCGCCCGCGCCGACGCCAAAGCATGGTTGTTGCAATTCCCTGAACACGCCATTACGGGCCTCATTCCGAATGCCGTTGGCAAAGCGGGCGAAGCGCGCGATTGTGCGGGTGCTGCACTACGGCTGCTCGCTGAGCATGGCCATAGCGAATTCATCACACAGATTGCCGCCCGCTATCAACGCAACGACGTGAGCGAAGCCGTGCAGGCGGTACTGAATGAAGATCCGCTCGATCGCTTCCCGAGCAAAATCAGCAAGGCGCCCAATTTTTGGCTACCGCAATCATGGCCGCGTCCGCGACTACTCAATGGCAAGCCCCTACCCGACCACGCCCTAGAACACCTTGGTACCATGTTGCGTTTTCCGACCACCGAAGGCGTTTATCCCGGCATTGCCCAAGTGAAAGTCGCTTGCCAAGCTGATTCTTTAGCTGATTTTGCATGGGATTGTTTTAATCAGTGGCTGTTTGCTGCGGCCCCCGCCAAAGAAAATTGGGCGATGATGGTATTGGGCGTATTCGGCACGGACGACACCGCCCGCAAACTCACACCGCTGATTCGTGCTTGGCCGGGTGAATCGCAACATGCCCGCGCCGTGGCGGGCTTAGATGTACTGGCCGCCATTGGTAGTGATGTCGCGTTGATGCTGCTGAATGGCATTGCGCAAAAAGTAAAATTCAAAGGCCTACAAGACAAAGCCCGCGAAAAAATCGCCGCGATTGCCGAAGCGCGCGAACTGACCACCGAAGAACTCGAAGACCGCCTCGCCCCCGATTTAGGCTTGGATGAACACGGCACCCTACTGCTGGATTTTGGGCCACGCCAATTTCGCGTCGGCTTTGATGAAGCGCTTAAACCCTATGTACGCGATATGGACGGCACTCGCCTACCCGATTTACCCAAACCGAAGAAGACCGACAGCGAAGATGCTAAAGCCGCCGTTGAACTGTTTAAGCTAC
>CAUPHX010000221.1:0-5793 GCA_963511125.1 uncultured Deefgea sp.
CCAATTCACGCGCGGCTTGGTCGTCCATATTGTGGCGTTCGTGGCAGGCAAGTACATACGACATCAGCAGCGTATCGTCGCTAATTCCGGCCAACGTGATGCCATAGTTGGCCAAAATGTGTTGATCGTACTTTAAGTTTTGGCCGACTTTATGATGCGTCGCCGATTCAAGCCACGGTTTCAGTAGCGCCAATGTCGCATCCAGCGGCAATTGCTCAGGCTGATCGGGGCCGTTGTGCGCCAGCGGCAAATAGGCCGCCTCGCCTTCCACCACTGAAAACGACATGCCGACCAAATGCGCTTGCATCGCATCCAGACTCGTTGTTTCAGTATCAAACGCGGTGAATTCAGCGGCATTAATTTTTGCTAGCCAGTGGCTGAGTTTGGCGGCGGTGTTGATGGTTTCGTAGTGTCGCTCGATGATTGGCTTGGGTATATCAACCAAGCCGTTTTCAGCCAATGGCTGCGTAGCAATACCCACATCAATAGTAGATTCAGCAAATAGATCACCACTACTGCCGATGCTGGCAACAGCTGCCGGCGCTACGGGAGCAGCAGCGACGCGACTTTCTAACTCGCGAATCCACGTGCGAAAACCAAAGCGTTTAAATAATGCCAATAAAGTTGCGCTGTCTTCGCTACTGGTTTGCAGATCCGCAATACCATTCGGTAGCTCAACGCTGAGATCCACATCGCATTTAATCGTCACCAATTGCTTGGCCATCGGTAACCAAGCCAAACTATCGCGCAGATTTTGCCCGACAACGCCTTTGATCTCTTCAGCGTGAGCAATGACGTTGTCGAGTGTTTGATATTCAGCCAGCCATTTGGCGGCGGTTTTCGGGCCGCATTTGGGTACGCCCGGCACGTTGTCGACGGTATCGCCAATCAGCGACAAATAATCAACGATTTGTTCGGGCCAGACATTAAATTTGCCAAACACTTCATCGCGGCGCAAGATTTCTTCGGTCATGCTGTTTTCGATGCGCGCATATTCATCGACCAACTGCGCCATGTCTTTGTCGCCCGTCGACATAATCGTCGTAATGCCTTGGCGACTGGCTTCACGCGCCAAAGTACCAATGACATCGTCGGCCTCTACGCCACTGACCATCAAAATCGGAATACCAAAAGCCGCTACGGCTTGATGAATCGGCTCAATTTGCACCCGCAATTCATCCGGCATCGGTGGCCGCTGTGCTTTATATTGGTCATATAGATCATCGCGGAAAGTCTTTCCTTTGGCATCGAACACACACGCGATATAATCTGCCGGCGTTTGCTGCCGGAGTTTCTTCAGCATATTCACAAAGCCGAATACTGCATTGCTCGGAGTACCATCGGGCGCGGAAAGGTCGCGAATCGCGTGAAAAGCGCGATATAAATAAGATGATCCATCAATTAAAAGCAGCGTCGCCATACGAGATTTCTCTATACTGTTGTAAGAATGAAGTAGTGCAGCGTGCATTAGACGCCCTAGCGCTGACCTTATTTGCCGTACACGCAAGGATAAAAAATGCGTAACCTCATCATTAGCCTCAGTCTATTATTCAGCTACCCCGCTTTTGCTGCCGAAGTTGAAGATACGCCGCCACCGATGCCGGCAGAATCGAGCGAAGACAAGCCAAAAGCAGATATTCGGGTAGTGAAAAAGGGCGATGTCACGATGACTGAATACCGTATGAACGGCCATCTTTATCAAATCAAAGTGACTCCCGCTGTAGGACCGAGCTACTTTTTAATCGATCCAAATGGCAAAGGTAATTTTGTCCGTCAAAGCGGCCCAAGTGAAAACATCGCCATACCAAGCTGGGTGCTGTTTAGCTGGTAATCCACAAGTAAAATCAATAGCAACCTAGCTTGTCGGCCTACTGTCGTGCGTTTGTTTTGCCCCAGAAGCACTGCTGATTCATATACTGCGCACCGACGCGAAATACCCTGAATTCTAGAGATTAGCCAATGTCTGTTTTTACTACGGTCGCCACTTCCGACCTGATACCTTTCCTACAACGCTACTCATTAGGGCAGCTCGTAGAACTGAAAGGGATTTCAGCTGGCGTGACCAACACCAATTATTTTGTCACCACCACGCACGGCCGTTATGTACTGACCTTATTTGAAACATTGCGTGCCGACGAGTTGCCGTATTACGTCAATTTAATGGTTCATCTCGCGCAGCACGGCATCGCCGTGGCGGCACCGATTGCCAATTTGCAGCATCAATACATCGATGAACTCAATGGCAAACCGACATTACTGGTGCCTTGCCTACCCGGCGCAGTGATTGAATCACCCAATGCCGAACAATGCGGCCAAGTTGGCGAGATGCTGGCGCAAATGCATTTGGCTGCGACCAGCTACAGCGGCAAAATGGACAATCCGCGCGGCCCGCAGTGGTGGTCGGCGACGGCGCATGATATGTATCCATTTATGAACGAGGCTGACGCAGCGCTTTTGCATACTGAAGTGGCACTCCAATCCCAGCACAAATTCGATCAACTACCGCAAGGCGTCATTCACGCCGATTTATTCCGCGACAATGCACTGATGAATGGCGATCAGGTCGGCGGCTTTATCGATTTTTACTACGCTTGCAACGACATATTGCTGTACGACTTGGCCATTACGCTCAACGATTGGTGCGTACTTGAGAATGGCGATATCGATGATGCGCGTGCAAGCGCCATGCTGGCTGGCTATCAATCGGTGCGTCCATTGACTGGGGCGGAAATCGCCGATTGGCCCGTTATGCTGCGTGCTGCCGCATTGCGCTTCTGGGTTTCGCGTTTGCTTGATTTTTACCAGCCCGCAGCAGGTGAAATGACCTTTGCCAAAGACCCAAGCCATTTCCAACGCGTGATTAGTCATCACGCCGCACGACAAAATTTCTGGATAAATTAATGTCATTTTTAGCAGCCGACTTGCAATCTCATCACTCTGCTTTACTGCGTTATGCGCTGTTTCAATTGAACGACGCGCAGTTGGCCGAAGATGTGGTGCAAGAAACGCTGTTGGCTGCGCTCGAAAAACCAGAATCGTTTTCTGGGCAATCGAGCTTAAAAACATGGCTAATGGGCATATTAAAATACAAAGTGCTGGATGTTCATCGCCGCCGTTACCGCGATCCACAACTCATTTCGCCGCTGATCGACGAAGAAAACGACCGCAGTGATTTTGATGTGTTATTCGATACATCAGGGCACTGGGGCTCGGAAGCCCCGCGTAACTGGGGCAAACCCGAAGCCAACCTCGAAGACCGCCATTTCTGGCAAACGTACGAACTCTGCGCCACCAAAATGCCACGACGCACGGCGATGGTCTTCGCCATGCGTGAGGTGATGGAGCTTGAAATTAGCGACATCTGTAATCAATTAGAGATCACCGCGACTAATTGCTCAGTCCTTTTGTATAGAGCACGGATGAGTTTGCGTCTGTGTTTAGAGCAAAATTGGTTTGAATCCAGTTCCGTGGGTAATTCTTGATGCTCAAATGCCGCGACGTCTCTTTTTTACTCTCCGAAGCGCAAGATCGCCCACTCAGCATCAGCGAAACACTCCATTTGCGCGTGCACCTTTTCATGTGCAAGAAATGCACCAACTTCTCGCATCAACTCAAAGTGATTCGACTCGCTTGCAAAAAGAAAGCGAACGACGAAGATCTTCATTAAGTCCAAAATATGTCGAGTGAATTCCTGCAGCAACTTCAGCCATGGGTTGAATCGCACAGCCTATTGTTCGGCAACGACACAGCCGCTTACTGCGTGGACCAGCGTCGTCGCTATCAAGGCCAAACGCTAGCAGTCGCTCGGCCAAATTCGGTACAACAACTCGCAGAAATCGTTCAGTTGTGCGCGCAATACCGCATCCCCATGGTGCCACAAGGCGGCAATACCAGTTTATGTGGCGCAGCGACGCCGGATCAAACTGGGCAAAACATCATTATTTCATTCGAGCGAATGAATCAGATCATTGAAGTCGACGCCGACAACAACACGATTACCGTCGAGGCTGGCGTTACGCTACAGCAAGTGCAACAAGCCGCACTGGCTGCGAACCGTCTGTTCCCCGCCAACTGGGCCGCCGCCGCAAGTTGCCAAATCGGCGGCGCGCTGGCCACCAATGCCGGCGGCGTGAATGTATTGCGCTACGGTAATATGCGCGAACTCACGTTAGGCCTCGAAGTTGTCCTTGCCGATGGCACGATCTGGAATGGACTGCGCGGTTTACGCAAAGACAATACCGGTTATGATCTGAAGCAGCTGTTTGTCGGCGCGGAAGGGACGCTCGGCCTGATTAGCCGCGCCGTATTACGGCTCTATCCATTACCGACCGCCCACGCGACCGCTTTGGTTGCGGTCGATTCGCCCGCTGAAGCTGTCACTTTATTGCGTAATCTACAAGCTCAAGTCAGCGACCGGATTACCTCATTCGAACTCATTTCACGTCCATGCCTAGCCCTCTTGCATCAGCACTTCCCCCAGCTAGCATCTCCGTTTAGCGAAGCACCTGAATGGTGTGTGTTGCTGGAGCTATCTGATGGTGGCAGCAGCGAGTATTTACTTGAGCAACTGGCGACGATACTTTTTGAAGCTGGATTTGAGCACGCTTATGTAGCGCAAAACCAGCGGCAGGCCAGTGATTTTTGGCGCCTACGCGAGCATATTCCAGAAGCACAACGCCTTGAAGGTGTCAGCATCAAGCACGACATCAGCATTCCGGTCGGCGCCATTCCACAATTTTTGACGGAATGTGAGACGCGCATCCTTGTGCAATATCCAGACGCAAATATCGTCGCCTTTGGGCATTTGGGTGATGGTAATTTGCATTACAACTTATTTTTAAGCGATAAAACCGCTTTAATTTATCAGAAAGAAGATAAAATCAATGCCATTGTTTATCAATTAGTCGCGCAATTGAATGGCAGCATCAGCGCCGAGCATGGAATCGGTCAACTCAAAAAATTAGCATTAATTCAATACCGTAGCCATATCGAACTCACGCTCATGAACAGCATCAAGCAAACGCTGGACCCAATGGGTTTGATGAATCCAGGAAAAATATT
The DNA here is from genome assembly GCA_963511125.1 of uncultured Deefgea sp. Lineage (GTDB taxonomy): Bacteria > Pseudomonadota > Gammaproteobacteria > Burkholderiales > Chitinibacteraceae > Deefgea. The sequence goes on from CAUPHX010000221.1 coordinate 5,062, forward strand.
AATTTAAGTGATGTTTATACGGTTTTCCATATCTAGTTATATGACCTATATTAGCGTAAGCTAATACAACAATGACCTAAAATTTATCGCCCGTTTTAACTTAGCAGGTCGCAATGGACAGCTCTACCACGACATCGGCTGCACATGCTTTTGATTGGCATGTCAGCGAAAACCAAGCTCACTTTGATCCGCTACTTGACTGTTTAGTCGAGCTCACTCGCTTGCATGGCGCACCATGGACTCATGAAGCGTTGTCAGCAGGTCTGCCGCTGATTGAAAATCGGATCACCCCTTCGCTACTGCCACGTGCCGCACACCGTGCAGGTTTGTCAGCCCGCGTTCTACGCCGCAGCCTCAATGAAATTCCTGAGCGGCTACTTCCCGCCATTTTATTGCTGAACGACAAACGCGCCTGCCTCTTGCTCGAGCGCCTGCCCGATGGACAATGCAAAGTTCGTTTCCCCGAAGGCGGTGAATCCGTTGAAACACTAAGCGATGCTGAGCTGGTCGAGATCTATACCGGCGTCACGCTGATTGTTCGCCCACGTTTTCGCTTTGATCTACGCACCCCAGAAATGGGCAAAATCCGTGAACGGCATTGGTTTTGGGGCGTTGTGTTTGATAACTGGCGTATTTACCGCGACGCTTTAATCGCTGCGCTGCTCATTAATATTTTTGCTTTAGCCATGCCGCTGTATTCGATGAATGTGTACGACCGAGTCGTACCCAATC
>CAUPHX010000222.1:0-5778 GCA_963511125.1 uncultured Deefgea sp.
ATGCAGGCTAAGTTCTCACTCGTTTAAGGCTTATTTCACTTGGCCCAAGCTTTTTAGCAAATCAGCCAGCGCGGCTTTTGATTCCAAGCTACCTTCGCTGCCGATTTTCTTGAGCAAAGCGGCGACCGACAAGTTTTGTAATTCATCGGCCGATTGACCCAAGCTACCGAGTAGGCCTTTTGCATCAGTGATCAAATCACGCTCACCCGCGAGATGATCTTTCAGTGCCAATTGCAAGGTTTCGCTCTTACCAATCGTGCCATCGATGGCTTTACCAATTGCGAGAGAATTCACAAATTTGCCGAAGTAATCACCTTCGCCGCCAACAATATCAATCTTGGCTTTCGACAAGGCTTGGCCAAGCACCTCAGCTTGTTCGCCAGCGATATTCACATTCGCCTCGATACCACGCATCGTTTCAATGTGCGCATAATCCAGACGCATACGGAATTCTTCGTGGGCGCGAGTTGCATCGCTCATCGCTTGCATCGCCGCAAATTTATCATTTAGCCCTTGCGATTCAGCAGCAAAGCGAGCTTGAATCACGCTGGCTTCGGCTTCACCACGTTTGGTCACTGCATGTGCCGTCGCATCACCTTGGCGAATCACTGCATCAGCATCAGCGGCTTTAATTTGTACGTCGGCCAAGCCGAGTTTCTCTTTACCAATCGCTTCGGCTTCGAGTTTCAAGCGCAAAGATTCAGCTTCGGCACCGCCCAATTTGGCAATCGCATCCGCATCGGCAATTTTGACGCGAGCACCCGCCATACCATCTTTTTCTTTGGCATCAGCTTGCACCAACATCACGCGGGCCGCAGCTAAACCTGTTGCCGCACTCATTGCTTCAACGCCTTCGGCTTCGCGTTTTTTCGCTTCGGAATCTTTTTCAGCGACTTTGAGCATTGCATCAGCCAAGGTGAGATCTTGTACTGCTTTATGTTTCGCGCTGCGCTCGTCGGCTTCTGCGGCTTTCACTTGCAAGACTAATTTCTCTTCAGCCTTCGCTTCGGCACCAATGACAATGGCTTGGCGTGAACGATCGGCTTCAGCGACCATACGCAGCTCTTTGATCGCCTCTTCTTGCTCTGCAACGGTACGATCGACCACAATGCGCTCGCGAACCACATCAGCAATGGCTTTTTTCTCGATTTCGATGGCTTTTTCTTTCTCGATTTCTTGCAAAGCAACTTCACGTTGGCGATCAACAATTTCCAAATCACGCGCACGCGTTACTTTTTCTTCTTCAATTGCTACGGCGCGTTTTCGGTTGTTTTCAGCGACTTCTTTTTCGCGCTGCATATTTTCTTGCTGTACTGCAATGACCTGATCGGCCTGAATCCGCGCCAACTCGGCTTTAGCGTGCTCTTCGGATGTCACACGGTCTGATTCTGATTTTTCACGCGCTTGCACCGAGGTAATTTCACGCAATTGGCGTGCTTCGGCTTCGGCTTGTTGGCGTTGCAACTCTAGAATGGTTTCAGTCGTTTCAACGTCTTTTTTCTTGATTTGCATCTGTTCATTGCGTTGCAATTCATTGGTCGTCACGTGCTGGATTGCGGTCAATTCAGTGATCTTGCGAATCCCTTGCGCATCCAAGATATTGTTGGGATCAAGCTTATTTAGAGGCGTTTGCTCAAGGTAATCAATCGCGGCATCTTCCAAGAAATAGCCGGACAAATTGTCACCAATTTGGCGAATGATTTCGTCGCGGAATTTATCGCGTGATAAATACAGGTCTTCAAAATTCATGCTTTTACCGACAGTCTTCAGCGCCTCGGCAAATTTGGCAGTAAACAATTCTTCCAAGGTTTCTTGGTTAGATGCCCGTTCACAACCCACTGTTTGCGCCACGCGCAGCACGTCTTCGGCAGTTTTGTTTACATGCACAAAGAAGGTCACTTCAATATCCGCGCGGATATTGTCATTGCAAATCAAACCGGCATTACCATTACGTTTGATGACGATGGTTTTGAGTGAAATATCCATCATTTCTTTTTTATGGATAATTGGATAGACCATGCGTCCAGTGAAAATCACTTCAGGCTCACTGCGCAGCGTATTCACAATCATGGCCTTGCCTTGCTCGACCTTGTTATAAAACTTCATAAACAACAAAAATGCGCTTAATACAAAAAAACTAAGAATGCCAATAGCCAACAAAACGGGTGTCATAACGGTTCCCTGATATGAATTAAGATTAATTTCATTTAATACAAAAAGCATTCACTACAATATATTTCTCTTCTGTTCTTGCATTGGGTATCTCAATGTATGCCATTGCCTAAATAGGCTACAAACAAATACACTAGTCATCTTCCAAAGGCGCAATGGCATAAATATCCCGCACGGCATCGTAATCTAAAATCACCGCCAAACTGCCTTTGGCTAGATTATTAGGACTGAACGCCGCGACACGGATATTGAGTGGCGTACCATTGGCCGCGACCTCTGCACGACCAAAGTGCTCGTCAACCGTCATGGTGCTGATCTTGCATGCCCGCCCAACCAAAGCCAGTTTATGTTGCGCAGTATGCGTGACAAATAATCCGCGTAAAGGTCGTAGCATCACGGCAGTACATGGAATTGCCAAAGCACCGCAAACTAAAAACAAACCAATGCCAAGCAGGTAATGCAATACAGAAGGTAGCCACAAAAAATACTGTTGAACTACGGCAGAAAATAGCCAAGCACTGAGCGTATAAATACTCAGCACAATCGAAAATGGCACACCGCCCAAACCCAGCGCCATCAACTTACCCGCCCAATCGCCAACACCTTCGGCATGCCCAGGTAGATTTAAATCTACCGAGTGCGAATGACCGATATGCCAATCGTCGACCATGCCTAATAATGACGCCAGCCAGTACAAAATCACCACGCCCACCAGCACGGTCCAAATTGCCGTTGGAAATGTTGTCATCGTTTCAATTAATTGATCCATGATCGGTTTCTCAAGAACGACTAACTAAATCAGCGTGGACAGTAGACGCTGCTGATTGAGAAAACTCAATCAGCGCTTGCAACACCCGCTCTTTAATTTCTAAGCGATTCTCCAGCGGTAGCGAAAATCGCTCGGCCAAGGTGGCGTAATCGGCATCAGACAAAGTGACCGTCAAACGTGGGCGCTTGGGCTTGTGTGACGTCGGTAAATCGAGCACTAAACGAATTTGATCCGAGGTGCTAATATTGGCGTCAAACGCCGCACGGCGCACCGCATTGAGCACGACCTCTTCCACGTCAAAAGCGACTTGCACCGCTTTAATTGCCGAGTCCGAACTTTGCCAACGCGGTGGGAGGGCTTTCCGACTCATTCTGCGGATTTCCCTGTGATGTCCGTAGCGCCACTTGCTGCATCATGCTTGCGCTGCGCCTGCAGGCGCGCTAACACAGTTGCTTGTTGATTGGCCATATCGCCAATCCCCGCTGCGGCTAGCTTTTTTTCAAGCGCCTGCCCGCCCAATTCCGCATCGAGTTCTTCGGCAGCTTTCATCCGGTCGGCCATTTCGGTATGGCGCTGTTTGATTCGATCCAGCGATTCGCGTGCATTGCCTAATTTTGAAGCGCCGCTGCCCATGCTTTGCGAAATTGACTCGGTCGCGCGGTACACACTTTCTGTCGTTTTTGCTACCGCCAATTCCCGCTCATGCTCGCGAATTCGCGCACCGGCTTGCTGGATTAAATCTTTTAAGTTGGTAATATGCTGAGCAAAATCGATCGCCGCTTTTTCTTGCAACGCGCGCTCGCTTTCTAGTTCAGCAATTTTGCCAGCCACCTCCGCCGCCAATTGCGCTTGTTCCTTATCCAAAGCGGCCATTGCTAATTCTTCAAAGCGACTGACTTCTTTATTGAGTCGCTCCACTTCGCGCTGCGCAGCTTTTTCTTGCGCCATCACCAAAGTTAGATCTTGTTTGGCTTTAGTTAGCGCGGCTTTAGATTCGTAAATCTCCTGCTCATAAATGCGAGTCGCATTATTGTCCACGACGCTTTCACCGATTTCCCGTGCGCTGCCGCGCAAAGCGGTGAGAATTTTGCTAAATACCGACATATTTAATCCTCCTTCTCAAACTAGGTAATCGGCCATTGCCACTAGGGCATCCACCGCGTTATCGCTTAGAGCCAGCAAGTCTTCGGTCAAATCATCTACACCGGCATCGCAAGCCAATGCACCATGCAACACATATTTCTCACCAATTCGGCCAAATGATGAAAGTGGGATTGCCACATTCAAATCAAGCATCGCCTCCAATAAAGCGGTACGTTGCGTGGGATTAATTTCAGCTTCAGTCCATAAATAACAAATGCACAGCAGCTGAGATTGCGCCTGAGTGACAAACATTGGCAGTTCTTCACGGCCAGCGATGGTCAGCTTATAGACAGGCACTGCGCCAGTAATCCGCTCAACTTCCACAGTACCTAAAATTCCTTCCAATCGTGCTGCTACCGCTGCAATTCGCTGATTCAATTCAAGTTCCATAGTTTGGCTCCAACTTGCGATAAGGCTATTTTGCCTTTTTGACATAAAATGTCTAGTCATATTATGTCAAAACCAGACGAACGGTAAAATATATGCGTCAAGCATGCCTAATCTACAACACGAAGTGAAATTTTTTAGAAAGTTACATCAAAAATCCAATAGGTGATTTGAAGAGATGCGAAACACACAAGAAGGATGGTTGTAATGAGCTTGCGATGGGCGTTGTTGAATAAATCAAACTCAGGCCGAGTTGGTGCATTGCTCGCTCTATTTTAGACTTTAACTGACACCGGCATGCCAAGACTGGTCATGATGTTTAATGCGTACGCACTGATCCATGCCTCCGTTTTTTGCTGAGGCAATTCACGTGCTTTCATCGTATTGCCAAAAATACGCTTGAACCGCTGCATGGCCAGTTCAGCATAATTGCGTAAGTTATAGCCCACCTTTCTCTGCCAGCCAATACGTCCATGCGCTGCGATCATTTGAATATGTTGATCGCGTTGTGTGTCACCGGCATCGGAAATGACCGCATTTTTATGCGGCGGAACAATGATTTTCGCATCGGTTTGCTGCTTTAAAACCGCCGTAGAAATGGGCTCGCCATCGTAGGCACCATCCGCAATGAACGTATTAAAATCGGCCGTAATTTGATTCAGTAAATCAGGAATGGCCGTGGGGTCACCGACCTCGGGCGTGGTTAATTCACAACCCAGTAGCTGGTGATTTTCATCCAATGCCAAATGTAACTTTCGCCACGTCCTGCGTGCTGCAACGCCGTGTTTCTCTTGGTGCCACTCATCTTTCCCGTAGACTTTAAGTCCAGTGGAATCCACAATCACCACGCTACCTGGCTCGCGAGCTTGGCTCAGTGTTAACAATGGCAGCACGATGCTACGCTTGGAAATACAGCTGTAATCGGGAATGCTGATGGTGCCCTTCATCATGCGCACAACGGCGTTCATAAAACCTTCCGTTTGGCGTAGAGCGAGATGGAAAACCTGTCGAATGAGTAGTGCGGTTTGAATGGCGTGATCGCTTTACTCAAGCGGTCGTCCACGCTGGCGGGGGAGTCTAGACTTTAGTGTAAACGCTTTTTTAAAATGCGGGCATCCGCTCTTCAAAATGAATACTGAACCGTACCAACGCCGCTCGCCAGTCGCGGATTGGCATCGTCCATTTCTTACTAATATTCTGTAGCGCCAAATAAAATAGCTTCATCGCCGCGTCGTCGTTCGGGAAGGAACCGCGCGTTTCCGTGACTTTTCGCAAGCTCATATTCAGCGATTCAATCGCATTGGTGG
>CAUPHX010000223.1:0-5774 GCA_963511125.1 uncultured Deefgea sp.
ATGAGGCCTAACCCTGCGTTCGAGCCGACTCGCAACGGCTGGGCTCTTCAGGCCCCCATTTCATTCTGGGCCTTCCGCGCCCAGCCGCCGCTCGCGGCTCAACTTTGACGTTAGGCGTCAAATTCGGATGAAGCGTTTCATCGTAATTTCACTTGCTTCCATCGGAGGCCTCGCACTCCTACTGGTGGTGCTCGTACTGCTGTCTTCTGCATTGATATCGTCTCCTGAGAGTACTGACTTCAATCTAAAGACGGAGGCCAGTTCTCCAGATGCTCAATTTCGCGCCGCTCACTTTGTAGGAATGGGCGGGGGCGCTGCGGGTTGGTGCAACGAGGTCGTTACCGTGCAACCGGCATCGGCGAGCGACAGATCCAACGTACTGACGCGGGACTTCAAAGTTTTCAGCGTCAGCTGCGGTTCTGATGTTCAGCTTCGTTGGATCGGCAACACGGAATTGGTTGTCAGTTTCTCGCTCAAGGGCCGCAGCTATGGTGCCTCTACATACATGCGGCCGCAAGACAGCACTGGAAAAATTCATGTCCGCTATGGTGTTGACGCCCAACCGGTCGCTCGAGTGGACCTCCGCCAGCTGGCCGCGCTACGCTGCCTGTATATTTTCAGCTCCGCGCGGCCAGCTGGCTGCGGCCCCTCAGCTTCAACGTTAGCCCCTGCCATAAAATATAAAATTAGCGACCGTTTAGACCTAAGTGTTAAAACTCAGTGCGGCCCATGAGTGGCCGCTTTACCCTTGTTACCTGACTCTCATGCTACCAATGGTTCAGTGTCGGCAGTGGGTCGAAAGCTGAACTTTAAACAAGTCTGATAAAAAAAGCCGCTTCTCAGCGGCTTTTTAGCAATCAAAATTACAACAAATTAAAACAATCTTGCCAACAAAGCATTGGCGTATTTCGCATCGAGCGGAATTGCGGCTTTTGCTCCGCTTCCTAATGCCGACTCAACCAATGCGCCACTCTTGCCGCGAATTTGTTCCAGCTTGACGATGATATTGCCGCTTGGATGGATGATTTCTAGCGAATCGCCAACTGAGAATTTGTTTTTCACTTCAATCTCGGCCCAACCATCTTGAATATTCAGCACTTCACCGACGTATTGGCTACGATGCGCTTTGGAATGGCCTTCGAGGTAATTTTGTGCTTCGGGCGTGCTGTGACGTTGATAAAAACCGTCGGTATAACCGCGATTGGCAAGGCCATCCAAATCAGCGAGCAAAGTCGGATTGAACGGGCTGCCTGCAACCGCATCGTCAATCGCTTGGCGATAGACTTGGGCGGTGCGCGCAACGTAATACAGGCTCTTGGTACGGCCTTCGATTTTCAGCGAATCGACGCCCATTTTGACCAAACGCTCGATGTGCTGCACCGCGCGCAGGTCTTTGCTGTTCATGATGTACGTGCCGTGTTCGTCTTCGATAATCGGCATCAACTCGCCTGGACGGTTAGCTTCTTCAATCAAGTACGTTTTGTCGGCTAATGGATGGCGCTCTTGGCCACCGCAGGCAGAAAACGCCTGATTAGCATCGTTCATTGCTTTGTTAAAGTCGAACTGAATGACCTGTTCTTTCTTCGTCAACAGCTCAACATCACCCGCATCATCGTCGACGGTATCGTGGGTTTTGTAGTCCCAACGGCAGGCATTGGTACAGGTGCCTTGATTGGGGTCGCGGTGATTGAAATACCCCGACAATAGGCAACGGCCCGAATACGCAATACACAGCGCGCCGTGTACGAATACTTCAAGTTCCATATCTGGGCACAATTGGCGAATTTCTTCGATTTCATCGAGCGACAGTTCGCGCGACAGGATCACTCGCTCTAGGCCAAGCGATTTCCAGAATTTAACGCCAGCGTAATTCACTGTATTGGCCTGCACCGAGAGGTGAATCACTTGCTCTGGCCACTTCTCGCGCACCATCATAATCAGGCCAGGGTCGGCCATAATCAGCGCGTCAGGTTTCATCGCGATTACTGGCTCCATATCGGCCAGATAGGTTTTCACTTTGGCGTTATGCGGCAAGATATTGCTGGCGACGAAGAATTTCTTGCCGCGCGCATGCGCTTCTTCAATCCCTTGACCAATTTGCGCCAACTGAAAATCATTATTGCGCGCGCGCAGGCTGTAACGCGGCTGACCGGCGTAAACGGCATCGGCGCCAAAATCATAAGCGGCGCTCATTTTATCGAGCGTACCGGCTGGCAATAAGAGTTCAGGGGCTTTGAGTGTCATGGTGTGTTCGCATACTGAAAACAGGAAAGGCGGCGATTATACCGCACTAGGCTGCACAAAAAACAGTCAGTTAGTAAAAAATGATATAAATCAGATACTTGATTGTTTTACCCACAAGCAACTCACACCTCAACTGATCTTTTCTGGGATAAACCGCAGAGTTATCCAAACATCGTCGCTAGTTCATGAAAATAAGGAATTCAAGGCAAAATCGACCGTTTATCGCCTATATTTTAATCAAGCCACTAAAAACGCATTAAAACAGTCGCTTAAGGCATCTATCCACAGCCTACACACACGACTATCCCGCGGCATTGTGAATTAGACCTTGCGCTTGCTTAAAACTTGAGCACGCGTATTTTACTGAATTGAAACAAGCGGCTATCGCACTTACTCACAGCTAGCTCACAGGCTAAAGCAGATATAAAGGGGAAAACAAAGATTGAAACGCTGGACAACAAAAAACCGAGCCAAATGACTCGGTTTGCTTGAAAGGTTTGCTTGAAACGTTTGCTTGAAATGTTTGCTGAAACGACAGGATTACGCGAATGCTACATCTTGCAAATCTGCGAGCATTTGCTCTTCGTATCGATCAATCGAGTCATTCAATACCTGCTTGGCACAACTGGTGCATTTACCGCAGCAAGTACCTGCAGTGGTCACCCGCTGCAATTGGATATAGCAGCGCACGCCGGATTGCTCAACGGCTTTGCGGATGGTTTTATCGCTGACATTATTGCAAACACAAACAATCATAATGAGAACCTTATTAGCAACTATTCTCATTATCTACAATTTTTAGCCGATTGCCAAGCCTAATTTGATTGTGACGACTAACGGCAATCTCCGTAAAAGTACACATGCAAAAATTTTATGGCAAGGCGTCGGAGCCGCAGACAGTACATCTAGTACGACAAGGCGAGACAACGATGCAAGACAATTTTTGTCTAACTACTTTAGTTCAAAAATGAATGTAAAAAGCCGATGTGAAACCACATCGGCTTGGGTAAAAAAAACTTCAATTAGCAGCAATCGCCCGCCATTAGACGGCGATCCAGCCAATGCTCATTACTGATATTCAATATATTGGCGCCAGCCACATGTACTGCGCTACCGCCGAGCATCGTGGCAATCGGCGCTTTTTGCTGCTGATAGCGCTTGGCCATACCACTCAGGCTAATCGGCTGAATGTGGGCGGCCTGTCCAGCACTGCCAAACGCCTCAAAACGAGCAATACAAATATCGCGCATTGCATTCACCGATGCCTGCAGGTATTTACGTGGATCGAATTCAGCCGGATTTTGCGTCATGAAGCGGCGAATTGCGCCCGTGGCAGCCAAGCGCAGATCAGTATCGATATTAATTTTACGCACACCATAGCGAATGCCGCGCACAATTTCTTCTACCGGCACACCCCAGGTCGCCGGAATTTCACCACCGTTTGCATTGATGATTTCCAACCATTCCTGCGGCACAGAAGAGCTGCCGTGCATGACTAAATGCGTATTGGGCAATCGCTGGTGAATCTGCCGAATGCGCTCAATCGACAGTGTTTCATTGGTCGGTGGGCGCTGAAATTTATACGCGCCGTGGCTAGTACCAATTGCAATCGCCAGCGCATCAACCTGCGTCGCCATCACAAAGGCGTAAGCCTCATCGGGATCGGTGAGTAATTGGCCGTGAGTGAGCACCCCTTGCGCACCAATGCCATCCTCCTCACCCGCCAAACCCGTTTCAAGACTGCCCAAACAGCCAATTTCGCCCTCGACCGATACGCCTAGCGCGTGCGCCATATCAACGACTTGTCGAGTCACGGCCACATTGTATGCATAGCTAGTCGGCGTTTTACCATCCTCGCCGAGCGAGCCATCCATCATCACCGAAGAAAACCCCAGCTCAATCGCTTGCTGGCAAATGAACGGGCTAGTGCCATGATCTTGATGCATCACCACCGGAATATGAGGAAATTCCTCGACTGCCGCCAGCATTAAGTGACGCAAAAAAGGCGCGCCAGCGTATTTTCTCGCCCCTGCCGATGCCTGCATGATGACGGGGCTATTGGTCTGGCTGGCCGCTTCCATAATCGCACGGACTTGCTCTAAATTATTCACATTAAAAGCTGGCACACCATACTGATATTCGGCGGCATGATCGAGTAATTGGCGCATTGAAATGATGGACATCACTGAACTCCAAGGGCTGAGACTGAATTAATTAGGATTAAAAGAGTTGAGACTGAGCAATCTAGCTTGGCACAGAAACATGGGTATCTTGCTGCAGACTATTAGGATAAATGGCTACATTGAAATACCCATCAATGCAAGCCAGTTCTTCCTTAGCGCCCAAAATGACGGGCACACGCTGATGCAACTGCGTTGGCATAACATCGAGCAAGCGAACTCGCCCCGTTGATGCCGCACCACCTGCGACCTCGATCAACATCGCCATTGGATTGGCCTCATACAACAGCCGTAATTTGCCGTTACGAGTCGTGGCACGACTGTCTTGCGGATAAATAAACACGCCGCCGCGCAGCAAAATTCGATGCACTTCAGCCACCATCGAGGCCACCCAACGCATATTAAAATCGCGACCACGCACGCCATCAGCGCCAGCCACACAATCGGCGACATAGCGCTGGATGGGCGTAGACCAATGCCGCTGATTTGACGCATTGATCGCAAATTCGTGGGCTTGGCTTGCCACTTGCAAATTCGGATGAGTTAAAACAAACACCCCATTCGCCTCGTCATAGCTAAAGCCATTCACCGCCACACCTGTCGTAATCACCAGCATCGTCGCCGGTCCGTAGAGCGCGTAACCGGCGCACAATTGCTGCGTGCCCTTCTGAAAGAAAACCGACTCATCCAAATTCAGTGCGCCCGCAGAACAATCATCTGGCACTGATAAAATTGAAAAAATACTGCCTACTGAGATGTTCACATCCAAATTGCTTGAGCCATCCAGCGGGTCAAACACCAAGAGCAAATCCGACTGTTCATTGCCTGCAATAAGATGCTCAACTTCTTCTGAAGCCAAGGCACGCGCCAAGTTTTTCGTTGCAGTGACCATCAAATCGTGACTGATGACATCCAGTTTTTGCTGCGCTTCACCTTGGATGTTTTCACTACCCGCCGCGCCAGTAGCTTGGTTCAAAGCCGCATTACGCACCGCGCTGGCAATCTGACTACACGCTTGTGCAACACTCAAAAGCAAAGGTGCAACCCGCTGCAAAGTAGCGTCATCGTGGTGCTGGCAGATAAATTCATTCAACGATTGATTCATTTCAAGCGACCTTTTTTAGTACTGCAAATGGTTCATCGAGCACTAAACTCGGTTCAGCCGCTGCAACGCATTGCAGGGCCGCTGAATAAATAGGCAAAAATGCAGCGACATCCAGCGAAGCACCACCGACTAATACCCCGTCGATATCGGCCATTGCCAATAATTGCTGTGCGTTATCCGCTTTGACGCTGCCGCCATACAGCAAAGGGATACGCGCCGCAGCGGGTGCATCGCACTGCGCCAAG
>CAUPHX010000224.1:0-5769 GCA_963511125.1 uncultured Deefgea sp.
AAGCGCAGTGATTTGCCTTTGGCTCACGAGGTAGAGATTAAGCCGGGCTATTTGCAGTTTTTGGGCTTGTGTAGTCATGAGTATTTTCACAGTTGGAATGTAAAGCGTATCAAGCCCGCTGCTTATGCACCTTATGATCTAAAGCAAGAAAATTATTCAAGATTACTTTGGGCGTTTGAAGGGATTACATCGTATTACGATGATTTGACGTTGGTTCGTACGGGTTTGATTTCGCAGCAAACCTATCTAGATTTATTGTCGCAAAGCATCAGTAGTGTTGAGCGTGGGCACGGTCGCCGGGTTCAAAATCTGGAAGACGCAAGCTTTGATGCATGGGTGAAATATTATCGACAAGACGAAAACAGCCCCAATGCCTTGGTGAGTTATTACGCAAAGGGTGCATTGTTTGCATTGTGTTTGGATTTAACTATTCGCCGCGAATCGTCGGGAATGAAATCGCTGGATGATGTGATGCGGGCCTTATGGCTTCAGTTTGGGCTAACTTTTTCTGAGCTGCAACAAGGTATTTCCGAGTCTGAGTGGGAGTCGTTTGCTCAGCAAATTACCGGTGTTGATTTGTCGAGCTTGTTTGAGTTGGGCTTGCGCTCAACTGCCGATTTGCCTTTGTGCGACTTATTGACTGAAGTTGGAATTGAATGGCAGCAGAGAGTGGCAGCATCGGCAAACGATAAAGGCGGCTGGGTTGAAAAGCCGCTGACATTGCAATGTAGTTTGGGGGTTAAAACTATCGCGGAAGCGGGTGGAGTCAAAATAACGCATGTATATACTGGTGGTGCAGCTCAAAAAGCAGGGCTTTCTGCCGGTGATGTTCTATTGGCGTGGAATGGTTTGCGATTAACTGGTATTAGTTTTGATCAGTTTTTGGCTTCGACTCCAGTGGGGCAGGCGGTGGTATTGCATGCCTTTCGTCGGGATGAATTCATGACGTTTGAGTTGGTCGTTCAGGCGGCCCCCTTGGATACCGTGGGTTTGAGAGTACTTAATGAATGTAGCGTTGGATTTTTGAAAGACTAAAGCAGGTTTTTTTGTCATTGCAGTGTAAATTCTTTGTTGGCGCAGCGCAGCATTTCAGGCTATGAATGTAGAGTTGTGTTGGTTTGACTTGAAGGGGTTTCCATTGCAATTGAGTACGCAAATCATTAACAAATTTAAAGGTGCTAGAGCGAAAGTACTTTTAGTTCTGCTTGCTTTAAATTTGTTGGTGTCAATTTCGCTGTCAGTCGGCTTATATCATTTTTTAAGTGCAGCACTTATTTCAGAGTTGGATGGACGTTTGCATACGGCAGCTAAAACGATTCCTTTGCTCTTGCCAGAAAACTACATACTTCATGCACTGCAAGGCAAGCCAGTAGCGCCGCGCGACTATCTAAATAATTTAAACGCATTAAATCAATACGCAAAACAAATTGGTGTGAACTATTTGTATGTATTGGCCATGCGTGATCAACACATTGTGTATCTCGCCGACAGTGCAACTCCAAGCGAAGTGCAAAAAAATCACTATGGGCATTATTTGCAGCCCTATACCGATCGCCTTCAAGTTGCCAGCTCTGCAATAGCGGATGGGGAGACGTATTACGGAAATATTCAAGATCAATTTGGTAATTTTAGATCCATTGCAATGCCAATATCTGATGGTCATGGGCAGTTTTATATTTTAGGCGCAGATATTACAACGGCCGATATCATTGCACGGCAAAGGCTGGTTCAATTTCGTGTGCTTGCATTTGGGGCCTGTCTTTTGTTGCTGGGTTGCTTGTTGGCTTGGCTATTGGCGAACCGAATGACCGCGCCTTTACGTCGGTTTTCATCCGCGGTTCATCGATTTGCAGCAGGTGAGTATGATGTGCGTATGCCTATGCATAGGCATGATGAGCTAGGGAAACTTGCGACCGCCTTTAATGCAATGGGTGATGCTATTTCGGCTCGTGAACATTTAATGCGGCAATTGGCTTTTTCAGACCGCCTAACGGGATTGCCAAACCGAGTAAAGTTTGTTGAGCTACTCTCGGCGATATTGAATAAACAACCACCATGGCTCGCTGTCGTCATGATTGATTTGTCTGATTTTCGATATATCAACGATGCATTTGGTTTTGACGTTGGGGATCGAGTACTGTGCACGATGTCTGATCGTTTGAGTCAAATGCAGCCAGATCAAATTAAAATTGTGAGTCGAATATCGGGTAATTCATTTGTTTTGTTGTTGAGTGCCAATAATGAGCTGCAAACGAAAGCCCAAATTCAATCGATAGAATCCGCCCTTTCTGCATCCCTTTTGCTGGGAGAGCAAAATGTGAATGTCGGTATTCGATCAGGTATTGCCATTTACCCATTACATGCTGATAACGCAGAGGGCTTGTTGCGGCACGCCGAGGTGGCAATGTTTTTTGCAAAACGAGATCGTGAAGGGTCAGTCATTTATGATCCCGGTCGCGAAGAAAATCGCTTAAGCCAATTTACTTTGTTGGGTGACCTGCGTGAGGCTTTAAGTGAAAATCATTTACTGGTGTATTACCAACCTAAAATCAATGTGGCTACGGGCTTAGTCGGGGCTGCAGAGGCTTTAGTTCGTTGGCAGCATCCAACTCGAGGTTGGATTTCTCCAGGTTTATTTATTCCATTTGCTGAAAAAACAGGAAAGTTACGCGGTATAACGGAATGGGTTTTGTGTGAAGTCTTACGGCAACAAGTCGAGTGGCAAAAAAGAGACTTGAAGCTGCTCATTTCAGTGAATGTGGGGGTGAGCGATGTCGAGGATGTGCAATTTATTGATTTTGTTGAGGCTCAACTTAAAAAGGCGGGTGATGCGGCTAATTTATGTTTGGAAGTCACAGAAACCGGCGTGATGCACAAACCAGACACGATGCTGCAAAATTTATCGCGCTTACGTCGCTTGGGCGTGCAGTTATCGATTGATGATTTTGGAACAGGTTACTCTTCGTTTGCGTATTTGGCTAAAATGCCCATGAATGAGTTAAAAATTGACCAAGTTTTTGTTATGTCGATGAATAGCACTTTTGAGAGCGTTTCGATTGTTCGTTCTATGATTGAAATTGGTCATATTTTAGGATTGAAAGTTGTGGCGGAAGGGGTTGAAACGATAGGGATTTGGCAGGCTCTCGCGGTGATGGGGTGCGATGAGGTGCAAGGTTATTTGATTGCCAAGCCGATGGCAGCCGCTGAGTTGTTTGTTTGGCTGGGCGAAGGGCCGCATCACCCTTCTGAATTGACGCCGCCAAGCATGTCTAATTTTTAATTATTTCCACCCTTGGCGTAGTAAAAATTCTGCGCTAACTCGGCCCGCATCCCAAGTCATCTTGGGCAATTGATGTATGACTTCATTTTGAGTTAAGCGAAAAAAGTCAGAGACTTCACCATCTTGATTGTATGGAACGAAATCCATCGGAAGTTCTAAATCAAAGCAATACAAGACTTCATTGTGGGTCCCATCTGATTCATTTCGTTGGATGTGAATACTGTTGATGAGCCGAATGTTCTTCGCGATCGTGGCGGGTACGCCGGCTTCTTCAAATAGCTCACGAATGGCACAGTCACAAATGCTCTCGTTAATGGGTATGCCGCCGGCGGCCATATTGTCTAATTTGCAGGGGTCAATACCCTTTGTTTTTGCTCTTTTTCCAATGCAAACTGTACCATCTGAGTAGTATGCATTGATATGAATTGCTCTGCTGACCAAACCAAAGCGTCGAAAGCTTGCTCTCTCTAGTGTTGCCAGGGGGTGTGAAAAGTCGATGCATCCCTGTGTATTTTCTGCATAAACACCGTAATCCTCATTTCGCCACCCCAAAATTAATCTATTCTCGCGCAAGTGTTGGGCCGCCAAATGAAGTTGGGTAGCTAGATGGTCGCCTTGAAGTTGGATCGTGCCATTATGGCTTTTCCAATCATCAGACAAGTTTAATAACTCAGCAGCGATGTGGCACTCAAGCCAGCCAGCAGGGCGTTGATTGAGGCGAAGTGGAATCAAACCCGCACTTGAAAATTGAGGCTGACTAGCAAGATAGTCGGTGATTTTTGACATGGGTTTCAAACCAATCTGATTAAGTGGTGATGTTTTTTCATATTTGTCGATGCCTGTAGTTGCTTCGGATGCGCTACAATTCGCCAGTAAAAACAGATTTTTGGAGAACACAATAATGAGCAAAATTCGCCAAGACGATCTCATCACTAGTATCGCCGACAGCTTGCAATACATTAGCTATTATCACCCAAAAGATTACATTCAGGCCTTGGGTAAAGCTTATGAGCTAGAAGAGAACCCTGCCGCCAAAGATGCGATTGCCCAAATCCTCACCAATAGCCGTATGTGTGCCGAAGGACATCGCCCAATCTGCCAAGATACTGGCATTGTAACGGTGTTTGTGCGCGTGGGTATGGAGGTGCAGTGGGAAGGGGCGACGATGGGCGTTACCGATATGATCAATGAAGGCGTACGCCGCGCTTATCTGCATCCTGATAACAAGCTACGCGCCTCGATCCTGATGGATCCAGCGGGTGGTCGCAAAAACACCAAAGATAATACCCCAGCCGTGATTCATTACGAAATCGTTCCAGGCTGTACGGTCGATATTGATATCGCGGCCAAAGGCGGCGGTTCGGAAAATAAATCAAAATTTGTCATGCTCAATCCTTCCGATTCGATTGTCGATTGGGTTTTGAAAACAGTGCCATTGATGGGGGCGGGATGGTGTCCGCCGGGTATGCTGGGGATCGGTATCGGCGGCACCGCCGAAAAAGCAATGGTGATGGCCAAAGAAGCTTTGATGGAAGAAATCGATATCCATGAGCTGATCGCACGCGGCCCGCAAAATCGAGTTGAAGAATTACGCGTTGAATTGTATGAAAAAGTGAACGCGCTGGGTATTGGTGCGCAGGGTTTGGGTGGCTTAGCCACTGTATTGGATGTGAAAATCAAAGATTATCCAACGCATGCAGCGAGCTTGCCGGTGGCGATGATTCCAAACTGCGCAGCAACCCGTCATGTGCACTTCACATTAGATGGCTCTGGCCCCGCCGAGTTGGAAGTGCCCAAACTAGAAGACTGGCCAGATGTAACGTGGACGCCGTCAGCAGCAGCAACACGCGTTGATTTGAATTCAGTGACGCGCGAAGAAGTGGCGACGTGGACTCCAGGCCAAACGCTGCTGTTGAATGGGAAAATGCTAACGGGTCGCGATGCGGCGCACAAACGCATGGTCGATATGCTCAACAAAGGCGAAAAGCTGCCGGTTGATTTTGCGGGGCGCTTTATTTATTACGTCGGCCCAGTCGATGCCGTGCGTGATGAAGTGATTGGACCTGCGGGCCCAACCACCGCCACGCGGATGGACAAATTTACCGAGCAAGTACTGGCTGAAACAGGTTTACTCGGCATGATAGGCAAAGCTGAGCGCGGTCCTGCGGGCGTTGATGCGATCAAAAAGCACAAGTCAGTGTATTTAATGGCCGTCGGCGGTGCTGCGTATTTGGTGTCTAAAGCGATTAAAGCCAGTCGTGTGGTCGGTTTTGAAGACTTGGGCATGGAAGGTATTTATGAATTCGACGTGGTGGATATGCCGGTAACAGTGGCTGTTGATTCAAACGGCACCTCCGTGCACGCGATTGCGCCGAAAGAATGGCAAGCTAAAATCGGCAAAATTCCAGTGTCGGGTGTTTGATATGAAAAATGGCGGTGGACTGCTGATTTGAAATAATCAGGCAATCCGCTTGCCATGGGGGAGGGGG
>CAUPHX010000225.1:0-5732 GCA_963511125.1 uncultured Deefgea sp.
CAATCATTTCCATGGTGATCACCTTTTATCCTCTGCCTAAGAATTAAGCAGAGCAAGTAGAACACCTGGGTCAATTTTGGATCGGCATAACTAGCTGTAGTGGGTCAATTTTCGGTCGGCGACAACACTCTGGGTTTTAAATAAGTCTGTTACTGCGAATTCTTATCGATTTACCCCTGTTCTTATCGGATGTCACCAACTGCACTTGCACATTTATCCAGTGGGCTTGAGTGGCAGAACCCAACCCTCAGCCAGCTTCGTAACGAGTGGCTGGTATCGAATACGAAGCTGCCGCACCGTGGCCTATGCTGAACTTCAGCAGTTCGGCCTTAGCGGTCACTCACGCCCTAATCCACAAGGTGAAATAGCTTAAATTTTGCTTTAGCTGCACATCAAATATCGCACTACGTTATGCTTACACTATTGATTCATTGAGAACGGTGAAGGTAAATGCGGCTAATTTTGGTGGAAGATGACCAACAACTGGCAGAGGTGACTGCTGAGTATTTGACCCGATTTGGTTATGAGGTCGGTATTGAACATCGTGGAGATACTGCCCCTGCGCGAATTTTGGCAGAAAACCCTGATATTGTAATACTCGATCTATTGCTGCCAGGTTTGGATGGCTTAGAAGTATGCCGACAAATCCGACCTCATTTTAGTGGCCAAATCATTATGCTGACCGCAATGAGTGATGATGTTGATCAGGTGCTAGGGCTTGAACTTGGTGCAGATGACTATATTGCGAAACCCGTCCCCCCTCGTTTATTGCTGGCACGTTTACGGGCACTTAGCCGTCGCCACCATCCTGAACCCGTCATTGAAACAGATTCAATCTTGCGTTTTGGCCAACTGCAAATTTCAAACTCCTCGCGGAGCGTTATTTTAGGTGCAGAAGAAGTGCTCCTGACCACGGCCGAATTCGATTTACTCTGGCTTCTTGCTCGTAATGCGGGAACCACGGTCAGTCGCGATGAGCTAATGGAGCAATTACGTGGCATAGATTATGACGGTGTTGATCGCTCGATGAATGTACGGATTTCTCGGTTACGTAAAAAACTGGGGGACGATGCTGAACAACCGCAGCGAATAAAAACGGTGCGCGGCAAAGGGTATCTGTTCAGTCACACCGACTGGGGTTAGTCATGCTTTTGTTTAATCAAAATCACTTCAAGCAATACCTCCGGTTCTATGTTTTCTGGTTGCTGTCGGTGATTATTTTGGCCGCTGCAGCTCAGCTTTTAATCAATAATGCGCTCAAAGAAAACAACCAAGCCTATACCTTGGGATTATTGCGTGGTACCGAGCTGTTGATTGAGGAAAAACTGGCGCAGGCCCCGCCGGAGCAGTGGCCAAGTATCGTTCAGGAACTCGATAAGAAATTCAGCTACCAACTCAGTTTACGTGCGTTCAGTGATAAAGCCGCAACGCTATCAGCACAGCAAATGAGTCAACTACAGCAAGGCCAAAGCGTAATCACCAACGAAGGTGACACCATGTATCGATTACTCGGTGATGGCTTAACTTTGGCTGTTATTGGTCCGCTCAGCCAATCAGTTAATCCTGAATACGCCAAGGCATTTCGGCATGAAATGGTGGTCAAGTTTACGATTTATGGCATTGCAGCTTTATTGTTTGCAGGCCTTGCATGGTGGTGGTTTCGGCCTTTGCAGCTGGATGCGCGCAACTTGCGTGCTACAGCAAAAAACTTAGGCGATGGCAAACTCAGCGCACGCTCTGAACCCGCTCAATCACAGTTATTTTCGCCACTGATCGAAACCTTGAACGGCATGGCCGAGCGCATCGAGCTATTGCTCGCGGCGCATAAAGATATGTCGAATATGATTTCGCACGAATTGCGCACGCCCTTGGCGCGCATTCGTTTTTCTTTGGGGATTGTGCAAGAGCTTGACGACCCAGACGAAATGGCGCGCTATTTTCAGCAAATTGAAGACAATCTAACCGAGCTGGACGCGCTAGTTGAGGCCGCGTTGGTGTTTGGTCGCTTTGAGCGCCAGGAGGTTAATTTCCGCCCCGCGCCGCACGCCTTGCAAACTTGGCTGCGCCAGCAATTGGGCGAGCTGGATATTTTAGCGGGTGATGTGCAGCTACGTTTGCAATCGTTTGACGGGGCTGATCAAGTTGAGTTTGATCGTACGTTGCTGACCTATGCCGTACGCAATCTGATTCGTAATGCGCTGAAATATACCCGCACTCAAGTCGCCGTGGCGATTGAGTTGAGCGATGATCGGGTCTGCTTGCATGTCGATGACGATGGCCTTGGCGTTCCTCTGTCCGAACGCTCCGCTATTTTGCTGCCCTTTACCCGCTTTAACCGCGATCACGCGCGCAGTAATGCGGGTTTTGGTCTGGGGCTGAATATTGCGGTACGCATTATGGCGCTACATCAAGGCCAGGTCATCATTGCTGATTCGCCCTTAGGTGGCGCTCGATTTACATTAAGCTGGCCGCTGCGCTTGGACTAAAAATATCCGGGTATAGCTATGAGGTAATTAGTATCGAACAATCTTAGAACTATACCCTTATCTTTAGTTGGCACTATACCCTTATCTTTAGTTGGCACTATTACTTATGACTCGCGTTTCAATACAGGGACGACACGGGCGCTGCCGGTGCCAATGATGACATCAACAATTTGATTTGGAAAAAATCGTTGCTCGACGCTTTGCACTACTGCCACGCGTTCTTGCGTATCGTGCATGCGGATGGTCAACTCCTGAGCCCTTTGCGAACTCAAAGCTGATTCAGTACGATTTCCGAGTAATCCTCCCGCCACCGCGCCAAGTGCGCCACTGACAATCCGACCGCTACCTCCGCCAATATTGTTTCCAGCGGCGACGCCGCCAATGACCGCACCTGTCACCGTGCCAATACCACGCGCATTATCGACCGTAATGTCACGGACACTTTCGATTACGCCTTGCCGTACTTGAGATACTTGCTGCATTTGCGATGCCTGATACTGATTTGCAGAGTGGGTTTGCGAATTGGCGCAGCCGACCAAGGTTAAGCCGCTGAGTAAGACGATGGTAGTGATTATTTTATTGTGCGTCATGTTTATGCTCCTTCGAAGATTGGAATCAATGTTGCCCAAGCCTGCAATGGGTTTGCGCTCTAGCCTTAATCCCAGTCTATCGAAGCCAATTTCTAACTCAAGCACAGTTAGGCTGCACTTTGATTTCCAAAAGTATCTGCCGATTTTCTCTCGTGACAGTGCTTATATCGTTGATCAACATAGATCAATGCGCTAAGCGCCTGCGAAGACTGGCTATTTATCCATATTGTTTAGATACATAGTTCATGTATGTTACTGCAGCTATTTTATTTATTGAGTTCAGTACGTATACCTAAATTATTTTTGGCGGAAACATTTGGCAACCTTTTGCGGCTCAGTGTAATCAAGCCGCTGTCATACTCACCTACAGCGTCGCTGCTTAGTCCCTAGAATAACGAGAATCCCACTCCAAATCGGTGATTCCCATGTCAAAATTTTTACACCCCTTGCTCAAAGTACTGTTACTCGTGCTGATACTCCTACTAACTGGTCTTAATGTGATCTGCGCTTTGGCCACACTGAGCTTGCGCGTGCTGCTCACATTGAGTGAATGGCTAGGTAGGTTTTGTACCAATCAAATTGCCCGCTTATGGCGGGTCGTTCATCGTCGAGCGCGCTACGCGGAAATCAAACTGATTGAGCATAGTGAAGCAGACCTATCACCCCATCAAAATTCAGAAAAATAATAGGTGACTATCATGAAAAACGATTCAAAGCACCTCACACCCAGCGAGCAACGCTGGCATCAAGTGGACGGCGATGCCGCATTGCAGTCGCTAAAATCGCGCATTCACGGTTTAACAGAACAAGAGATTGCCGAACGCCTTACGCGATTTGGCGCCAATCGTTTGCCTATCGCGAAGCGTAAGCCCGCTTGGTTACGTTTCGCCGCACATTTTAATGATGTGCTGATTTATATCCTGCTCGCCGCGTCAGTGTTGACCGCCTATATGGGGCACTGGGTTGATACCGCGATTATTTTGGGCGTGGCGATGGTGAATGCGCTGATTGGCTTTATGCAGGAACAAAGCGCCGAGAAATCGCTAAATGGCATTCGCAATATGCTGTCCAGCCAAGCGCATGTCACGCGCAGTGGCGCATTGCAAAATATAGACGCTGAGGCACTCGTGCCGGGCGATATTGTTTCGCTCCGTCCTGGTGATCGGATTCCTGCTGATTTGCGCTTGCTCGAAGTCCACAATCTACGCGTTGAAGAAGCGATCCTGACCGGAGAATCCACCGTCGTCGATAAGCACGCCCGCGTTATCGAGGGTGAAGCGCAAATTGGTGATCGACTCAATCTGGCGTATTCCGGCACAACTGTTAGCTCGGGCACCGCGCAAGGGATTGTGATTGCGACGGGTACAGAAACCGAATTGGGTCATATCAACCATATGCTTGGAGAAGTAAAAGCGGCTCAAACGCCGCTACTAGAGCAAATGCATCGCTTGGGTAAGGGGATTTTTTATCTGATTCTTGTCATGATGTTGGCGCTGTTTGTCGTTGGTTTTGCGTTGCATGCAATAGAGGTCCCCGAATTACTGTTGGCCTTAATTAGCTTGGCTGTCGCATCCGTGCCGGAAGGTTTACCGGCGATTATCTCGATAATTCTCTCACTGGGCGTGCAAAGCATGGCGCGTCAAAGTGCCATTATTCGTAGCCTACCAACGGTAGAAACATTAGGCGCGATGACAGTCATTTGCTCGGATAAAACCGGCACACTCACGATGAATGAAATGACGGTTAAAGCGGTGATTGTGGCGGATGAGAGTTTTAGTGTTTCAGGTGGCAGTTACGAGCCAGTGGGCACAATCAGTAAAGAAGAAACCGGTACAGAAGTCTCGCCACAGGCTAACTTGGTGCTTAACCGCTTTATTAGTGCGGTGCATTTATGTAATGACAGCCAACTACAACGAAGCGAAGCGGGTCAATGGCATATTGTCGGTGCGCCGACTGCTGGCGCTCTGCAGGTGTTGGCCGCCAAAGCAGGCATCAGTAACTTAAATTCTCCGGCCATCGATAAGATTCCATTTGATTCATCGTATAAATATCAAGCGAATCTGCATGATCTTGAGGGTGAGCGCATGGTACTGATCACTGGCGCACCCGATGTGTTGTTTGCGATGGCAGCTCAGGAATTATCCAGCACGGGCGAGCAAGCTTTTCGACGTGATTACTGGGAACGTGAAATGGCCCGCTTTGCGCAAAAAGGCTTGCGTGCCGTAGCTGCGGCGTACAAACGTGTTGACCTTGGCGCAACTGAATTGAGTCATGCCGATTTGCGAAGTGACGTGGTGTTTCTTGGGATCGCCGCGATGATGGATCCGCCGCGCCCCGAAGCCATCACCGCCATTGCCACCTGCCGCGAAGCAGGGATTGCAGTCAAGATGATAACTGGCGATCACCCCGAAACTGCGATGGCGATTGGTGCCATGCTAGGGATGGCGCATACGCACACCGCGATTACCGGCGCGCAACTGGAGGCCATGAGCGATGAAGAACTTATCCCCGTCGCGCAAGCCAATGACATCTTTGCCCGCACCAGCCCTGAGCACAAACTGCGTCTGGTCAAAGCGTTGCAAGCAGCTAAACATGTGGTCGGCATGACGGGCGACGGCGTGAATGATGCGCCGGCACTGAAGCAAGCCAATGTTGG
>CAUPHX010000226.1:0-5700 GCA_963511125.1 uncultured Deefgea sp.
ATCAAAAACGGGGTTGCAGGCGCTGGCAACAGGCTTGCCAGTAAACCAGAACGACTTATTGCTATTGAGACTGCTGCTGTCATTACGCGCTAAAGCCGCTTGTGTTTTCAAGCATTGCAGTTCGACTGAGGGGGATTCAAGTTTGCTAAATTCGCGCTCAAATGAAGCCCACGATTGGCGGGTTGATAATTCTTTGACCCAATCTTCGCGAAACCGATTGGCGAGCGGGGTATCGGGGAATCGACTTAAAAAGCCGTTCGCATCTTCTTCGGAAATTTGCTTGAGTTGTAGATTGAGCCAGTAATATTGTGGATACATTTCCAAGGGTTCGCCCGCGCTAGCTTCACTCATTTGCGCGATGCGCGGTAAGTCGCGGGCGCGAACGGCTTCGCGCAAGGCATCTAAATCTAGGCTGGCAAAGGCACTGGCCGAGAGTAATAAATTGCTACTAAGAATTAGGGCGGGTAAAAGCGAACGCATTATTAGAAACCTAAACAGATGATAAGTCGCGGCAAATTCACGCAATAAAACACAAGCATAACAAGAACCTTTGACTTTGCGGTGTTGTGAAAAACATATTTCTGATTAAAAACGTAAGTTTGTTACATTTTCACGTTTTTGACGCGATTTTTGACGGTTTTCTCGCGCCAACTGTGTTGAGATACCGACTCAATCAGTAGGGCGCGCCACGATGACGACAAAAACAGGTAGAATTATCTGATTAAAGAACTGTACCGTGTGCCAAAAAACTATGCTGACTTTTCAGGAAATCCTTCTCAAGCTCCAAACCTACTGGGCGGGTCACGGCTGCGCCTTGTTGCAACCCTACGATATCGAAGTCGGTGCGGGTACTTTTCATACGGGCACATTTTTGCGCGCTATAGGCCCTGAGCCTTGGAATGCCGCTTATGTACAACCTTGTCGCCGCCCGAAAGACGGTCGCTACGGGGAAAATCCAAACCGCTGCCAACACTATTATCAATATCAAGTGGTACTCAAACCATCGCCGGATAATATCCAAGAGCTGTACTTGGGATCATTGCAAGAGCTAGGTATTGATACCTTGGTGCACGATATCCGCTTTGTTGAAGACGACTGGGAAAGCCCAACGCTCGGCGCGTGGGGCCTCGGTTGGGAAGTTTGGCTCAATGGCATGGAAGTGACGCAATTTACTTATTTCCAGCAAGTTGGCGGCCTAGAGTGCAAGCCAGTATTGGGCGAGATCACTTATGGTGTCGAGCGTCTGGCGATGTACCTCCAGGGGGTAGATAGCATCTACGACATCGTGTGGACTGAATATCCAAATGGTCAAAAAGTGACTTACGGCGATATTTATCACCAAAACGAAGTTGAGCAATCGATTTACAATTTTGAGCAATCAAACGTACCGTTCTTGTTTGAGCAATTTAATAGCTTTGAATCTGAAGCTAAACGTTTGATGGACGCCGGTTTGGCTTTGCCAGGTTTTGAGATGGTGATGAAGTGCTCACACATGTTCAATTTGCTGGATGCGCGTGGTGCGATTTCGGTGACTGAACGTGCTGCTTATATTGGGCGCGTACGTAATTTGGCGCGTTTAGTAGCACAAGCGTATTACGATAGTCGCGAAGCGCTGGGTTTCCCAATGAGCGCGGTGTCTGAGTAAATCGGAGATGGTTTTTTCATGCTAAATCGGGTCTTTTTTTTAGTGCTCGCCGTTCTGCTGATGAGCGGTTGCAAAAAAATGGATGACGGCGCAAAAGGCCCAGCGCCAATCCCGTTTAAAAATACCGATTGGCGACTGTACGGCACCCTGCCTGAGTTTGAAACTTGGGTCGATGCCAATTCGGTCAAGCATGAAAAGGAATACGCCGAAGCAAACTATACCTTCGTGTGGTTGGTTCAGCGTTTTAGCGAAGATCAGCTTGATCCTGAGTCCAAAGCCAAATACCGCTTGAAATACACGCGATCAGCCATCCACTGTGAATTGGGGCGTATGGCTGGGGTTGCCGTTTCGTATCAAGATAGTGAAGACAATGAAATGGCGCGCCATGATGTTCCCAGCTTTATGTGGGAATTTAGCACCCCAGAAAAAGATAGTTATGGTGCGGATTTTGTCCGACAGATCTGCCAAATCATGGCCGAGAAAGAGTCCGCTAGTAAAAAAGAATAAGCACCTTAAGTAGACACGCAAAAGTTTTATGGCAAGGCGTCCAGGCCGCAGACAGTACATCGAGTACGGCAAGGCGAGACAACGATGCAAGAAAACTTTTGTCTATCTACTTATTAAGGTTTTCCTGCAAGACGAAGCGATGCGGCAAGCAGAAATTGCCCTCGCACTTAAAGAGAAAAAGCATGAATCCAACGCTATTAATTGAATTATTGACTGAAGAATTACCACCGAAAGCCTTACCTAAATTGGGCGCTGCATTTGCTGACAACGTGTTTGCCGAATTGCAAAAATTAGGTTTTGTACCCGCAGAGACTGAGTACACAACATTTGCCAGCCCGCGCCGTTTGGCGGTTAGTATTCCGAATGTGGCTGCGGTGCAGCCTGAGCAAAACATCGAAAAACGCGGCCCCGCCGTGGCGGCTGGCTTTAAAGATGGCAATCCAACGCCTGCGCTACTTGGCTTTGCACGCTCTTGCGGCCTTGCTGCCGACGCCATTGCGAGTTTAGAAACGGTCAATGACGGCAAGCAAGATGTGTATGTTTATCGGATGAGTAAAGCTGGCGCGGCATTAAGTACCTTGCTCGATGGCTTGGTTGCGGCCACGCTCAAAAAATTACCAGCGCCAAAAATGATGCGCTGGGGTGAGCGAGAGGGGCAATTTATCCGTCCGGTGCATGGATTGGTGATGTTGCACGGCGACAATGTGATTGACGGCCAAGTATTGCATTTGACTGCTGATCGTAAAACCCAAGGTCATCGCTTTTTGAGTAAGGGCGAGCTGGTGCTTAATTCCGCAGCCGAGTACGCACGCGTGTTGCACGACGAAGGTCGCGTGATTGCCAGCTTTGCTGCACGCCGCGCCTTGATCGGCGAAAAGCTCAAAGAAGCCGCCGCTG
This sequence comes from uncultured Deefgea sp., assembly GCA_963511125.1. Taxonomy (GTDB): domain Bacteria; phylum Pseudomonadota; class Gammaproteobacteria; order Burkholderiales; family Chitinibacteraceae; genus Deefgea. The sequence continues at coordinate 3,050 of CAUPHX010000226.1, forward strand.
CAGTGAATGCGACGATTGCCGCTGATGATGCGCTGTTTGACGAAGTGACCGCTTTGGTTGAGTGGCCGGTCATTTTGAAGGGCGAATTTGAAGCCGAATTCCTTGAAGTACCACAAGAATGTTTGATTTTGACTATGCAACAAAATCAAAAATACTTCCCGCTGCTCGACGCTAATGGTAAGTTGATGAATCAATTCTTGCTGGTGTCGAATTTGCAAGCGGCCGACCCAAGCCACATCATTAATGGCAACGAGCGCGTATTGCGCGCGCGTTTGTCGGATGCGAAATTTTTCTTTGAGCAAGATAAAAAAGCACCGCTCGATAGCCGAGTTGCCAAACTGACCAACGTCGTTTACCACAACAAAATTGGCTCGCAACTTGAGCGCGTAACGCGTTTGGAATGCATCGCCGGTGAAGTCGCCAAATTGCTCGGCGCCGATGTTGCCAAGGCAACGCGTGCTGCATATTTAGCCAAGGCCGATTTGTCGACCGATATGGTTGGCGAATTCCCAGAACTGCAAGGCATTATGGGACAGTATTATGCCAAACATGACGGTGAAGATGCTGAGGTGGCGTATGCGGTTGCAGCCCACTACAAACCTAAGTTCTCGGGCGATACCCTGCCAGAAGGTGCTGTTGCACAAGCGGTGTCTTTAGCGGATAAACTGGAAAGCTTGGTCGGCATTTACGGGATTGGTTTGATTCCTACTGGCGACAAAGATCCATTCGCGCTTCGCCGTGCGGCGCTGGGTGTGTTGCGTATCTTGTTGGTGCAACCGCTCGATGTGACACTCTTGCTCAATGCCGCTGCGGCGAGCTTCCCTGCAGGCTTGATTAAAGACGGCACGGTTTCTGGCTTGTATGGCTTTATGCTTGAACGCCTGAAAAACTTGCTGGCTGCTGATTATCCGGCTGCCGACATTGATGCTGTCTTGGCGATGCAACCAACGCGTTTGGATGATATTACGGTGCGTTTGGCGGCTGTTGCCGAATTTAAAGCCTTGCCAGAAAGTGCTGCGCTTGCGGCGGCCAATAAACGGATTCGCAATATTCTGAAAAAAGTGGAAGGCGAATTGCCGCAACTTAACGCCGCTTTGCTTGGCGAAGGTGCTGAACAAGCGCTGCACGCTCAGTTGATCGCGCTGCAACCCGCGGTGCAAAGCGCACTGGCGAGCAACGACTTTACGTCGGCACTCAAACAACTTGCCGCACTCAAAGCGCCAGTCGATGCGTTTTTTGATGGCGTGATGGTGATGGCCGACGATTTAGCGGTGCGTGGTAATCGTTTGGCGCTGCTGGCTAGCTTGGCCGATTTGATGAACCGCGTCGCGGAATTGTCGCTACTCGCGGATTAATTTGAGCTTCAGGGACGGTGCGATGAAACTGCTGATTTTGGATCGTGATGGCGTCATTAATGAAGATCGCCCTGATTTCATTAAATCGCCGGAAGAATGGTTGCCGATCGCAGGCAGTTTGAATGCGATTGGTGAACTCACTCGCGCAGGCTGGACGATGGTGGTCGCGACCAATCAAAGCTGCATCGGTCGCGGCATTATTGATGTGCAAATGTTGAACAGCATTCACGCCAAAATGCACAAGGCAGTTCATCACGCCGGCGGGCATATTGACGCGGTGTTTTTCTGTCCACACGCACCGAGTGCGGGCTGCGATTGTCGTAAACCCGCGCCGGGATTGGTTTTGGATATTGCCAAACGCTTTCGGGTTGAACCGAAAGATTGCTATATGATCGGCGATTCACGCCGTGATTTAGAGGCGGTGATTGCGGCAGGTGGTCAGGCTTTGTTGGTGCGTACGGGGAACGGCGCAAAAACCGAGCTAGCTGGTGATTTGCCTGCGGGCACCCGCGTGTTTGATCACCTTGCGGCGGCGGCCAATTGGTTGATGTATTCCAACGATTAAGTTGTGCTGCATGTTGTTTGATGTCGCCTGCTGATTTGATGGTTAAATCACCGTCCAAACCTTTTAACGCTAGGCGCAAAGTTAAAGGTTGTACAAATCGTACGGCCAGACGAAGCAACGCAGCGTAAAGACTTTTTTCTCGCTATTTATTTTGCTCGATTTCCTACAGGTGTATGTTTCATGGTGTGGTTGCGGTCTATTTTGTATTGGTTGTTGCTGGTCATCGTTACGCCACTGTTTACGCTCATCGCGATCTTAATTTTGCCTTTGTCACCCGTGACTCGCAATCGAATCATTCGACTGTGGTCGGTGATTTTATTAAAGTGGCTCCACATTACTTGCGGCTTGACGTTTAAAGTCGAAGGCGCTGAAAACATTCCCGCTGGTCCCTTGATGATTATGTGTAAACATCAATCGGCGTGGGAAGCGATGGCGCTGCAGTTGATTTTTCCGCCACAAGTGTGGGTGATGAAGCGCGAGCTACTTAAACTGCCATTTTTTGGTTGGGCGCTGGCTACCACGTCACCGATTGCGATTGATCGCGGGCAACGCGCACAAGCGCAGCGACAATTGATGGAGCAAGGTAAAGATCGGCTCGCCAAAGGTTTGTGGATCGTTATTTTCCCCGAAGGAACACGGATTAAACCGGGTGAACGTGGCCAATATAAGCAAGGCGGCGCGCGTTTGGCGATTGATTTGAATGTGCCGATTGTGCCGGTGGCGATGAATTC
>CAUPHX010000227.1:0-5677 GCA_963511125.1 uncultured Deefgea sp.
GAAATGGACGATGCCAATCCGCGACTGGCGAGCGGCGTTGGTACGGTTCAGTATTCAATTTGAAGAGCGGATGCCCGCATTTTAAAAAAGCGTTTACACAAAATACTAGACACCCCCAGGCTAATAGCACCCGGAATAAAGCAGAGTTTGTTTGCTTGGCTTCTTTAGTCATTTATTCCTCTTACATCCGACGCCACATTTGGCGGTGAACATTGGGCTGCTTTTCATTTAGCCCAAGCTACTGGTGTTTAATAACAGAAGCGACATGCCTCAGCCACATCCATGCAAGAACAGCGTAGATCCCCATCACCATGAAAAACCCAAGACCATCACTATAAAGCCCAGTTGCAATAGCAAATCCAAGCACCGGAACGCCAGCAAACACAAATAAAATTGCCGAAAGAAAATACAGCCCTTTCACAAACTCACTACGCTCTTTTGCAGGTTTACTTGGCAGCGGCGTAACGCCGAGTAATGGACGAAGCGCCCCATTCGCATCCGTTTTGAATTCGCCAATTTCGGGTGGTTTTGTAAAGAAACCAATCGCAATCGGGAGCAAGGCAAGGCACAGCAAAACAAAAAAAATAATCACTAAGACCGACATACCATGCACCCAGACCGAAAAGCAAAATTAATCGTTGCACCGAGGTAATCGTTGGGCTGCACTTCATTTAGCCCAACCTACCGTGCTTATTAATTGGAAGTGGCAAAATCCAAACTTGAGTAACCGTTAACAATTAGCCATTTTTTTACGCATTAATGCATTTTGCATGCTCACGCCACGACAGACAGGAAATCTCCGCTCCTCCACGTGAAAGCCATGCAATACAAAGAAGGACTCTGCCGTTTTACTCACGTCCGAAGTTAATTCACGAACACCAAGCCGCTTTGCTTCTTCATGGATACGATTCATTAATAAAGTGCCTATCCCTTTTCGTACATAGTTTCCTGATACGTAGAAATGGTCGATATAGCCGCTTGGCTGGATGTCTGCATATCCAGTGATTTCATTGCCAATTTCTGCGACAAATGGCTGCAAAACTTGTATGTGTTTTGCCCAAATGCCTAGATCCATATCGGTAGGGGCCCATGCGTGAATTTGTTCTCGCGTATAGTCACGAGATGCTACTTTATGGACTGCAGATAAAAAGACATGAGATAGAGCAACTTCATCTCCGATTTGGAATCTTCGAATTTTCATACATTTCCTTGTTGCTGTTTTCTGGCCGAACTCTAACCATTCCAACGCGAAATATAAAAATTAAAAAAACGAGCGAGCGCCCGTCAGTCGCGGTAAACGTTGGGCTGCACTTCGTTTAGCCCAACCTACCGTGCTGATCACATTCTACGGAGCTGATGAAGCAAGCTTTAACCCTAATGCAATCATCACACCGCCAGCAACACGATCCACTCCAGATTTGTATAGCAAATAATGTTTTCTAGAGGCTTCGGATGAGAGCAACAATGCAACTAATGAATACCATCCTGCCTCGATAAAAAAGACAAGAATGACAATCGCACAGCTGAAAACAAGAGAAGGGCTTGATGGTAGAAATGTTGCAAAAACACTGGCATAAACAATTGCCGTCTTTGGATTGCTCAATTGAGTACTGACACCAAGGATCGCGCTTCTAAGACAACTACCATCCAACGACGTGCTGCCTTTTGCTGGTACGGCGAATGGCTGCTTTGCACCACGCCAAATATTTAAGCCAAGATATGCAAGATATAAACCACCCGCAATTTTAAGGGCGAGATACAGATCAGGGACCAGCAACAACAAACCACTCAACCCTAATAGCGATAAAGAAGCAAATAGAAATCCGCCAATCCCCATCCCAATCGCAGCGCTAACTCCACTCATTCGACCTGATGTCACTGAGGTCTTGGCAATCATGACAAAGCTCGGGCCAGGGCTAGCCGCTCCAATCAGAAGTGCAGAACCAATGCTAAGCAGTGCTATTATTTCTTGCATTTATCGCTCCTTATTTAACAGACAAAAACGAGCGAGCGCCCGTCAGAGTGGGGAGGCGGAGCACAGAAACCGGAATGTACATGAGTACATGAGGATTTCGCGCACCGCCCGACCCGCTATCACGGGATGCGCAGCCGTTTTTTACTGAATAATCCCACCACCCAAACAAACCTCATCTTTATAAAGCACCATCGATTGCCCCGGTGTCATCGCCCATTGGGGTTCGTCGAACACCAGCTTCACGCCACCGTCAACGTAGCTAAGAGTACACGCGGCATCTTGCTGACGGTAACGGGTTTTAGCGGTGTAGCGCCCTTCCGCTGGGTTTTCACCCAAAATCCATGAGCAATCTTGCGCGATCATCGTGTTATTCAGTAACAGCGGATGATCGTGACCTTGCACCACCAGCAACTCATTGGTCTCGAGATTTTTGCCCGCGACAAACCATGGCTCGGTATTGCCTTTGGTGCCGCCGATGCCAAGTCCGCCGCGCTGACCGAGCGTGTGGTACATCAAACCTTGATGCTCGCCCATCACTTTGCCTTCAGGCGTGACCATTTTGCCCGGCGTTTTCGGCAAATAACGATTTAGAAACTCACGGAACGGCCGCTCGCCGATAAAGCAAATCCCGGTAGAATCTTTTTTCTTGGCGTTCGGCAGATTGATTTGCTCAGCAATCACACGCACTTCAGTTTTTTGCAAATCACCCAACGGGAATACCGCATGCGAGATTTGCTCTTGGCTCAGGCGATAGAGGAAATACGTTTGATCTTTGCTTTGATCGGCTGCGCGCAGCATTTCGGTGCGGCCGTCTTCACGCAAACGCGTTTTAGCGTAATGCCCGGTTGCCAATTTTGCGCCGCCGAGCTTAATCGCAAACTCTAAAAACGATTTAAATTTGATTTCGCTATTGCACAAAATATCGGGGTTCGGCGTGCGGCCTGCTGAATATTCAGAAAGGAAATGCGCGAATACGCGGTCTTTGTATTCCGCTGCAAAATTGACCAGTTCGATGTCGATCTCCAGTAAATCGGCGACCGCAATCGCGTCCATGCTGTCTTCTTTGATCGAGCAATATTCGTCGCTATTGTCGTCTTCCCAGTTTTGCATAAACACGCCGTGCACTTCATGCCCCGCCGCTTTGAGTAAATGCGCGGCGACTGAGGAATCTACGCCACCCGACAAGCCAATTACAATTTTGCTCATTTCACTAATCCATCGAACTGTTGAACGTCATCGAACGCCTGTAACACCGCCAGCGGATAAGACTTACCCGCCAAATAATCATCCACACACGCCAAAATCAAGGGGCTGCGATGCTGATCCGCCCGTGCGACCAACTCATCGCGCGTCAACCATACTGCCTCCTCGATGCCCTCGTCCGCCAAGCCCAGCACCAGCGACTCATCGTGCTCACCTAATTCACCGGTAAAAGCAAATCGAAGATAGGTTAAATCCGTACCCGGCACCGTCCATTGATACAGACCTTGAAACGCCGTTGGCGTAAATTGGTAGGCGGTTTCTTCCCGCGTTTCGCGCGCACAGGCGGCGGCAATCGACTCGCCAAATTCGACGTGCCCCGCCGGTTGATTCAGTTTTAGCTCGCCGTTGATGCGCTCTGCAACCATTAAAAAACGGCCGCCGCGCTCAATCACCGCCGCAACGGTGGCATTGGGTTTCCACATGGGTTTTATCTATTTTGAATGTACTGGATTGCTTCTATTTTACCTGAACACCGCATGCGGCGGGCGTACGAGCGCTAAGCGCAAAGCCAGTCCCACACGCAAATGACTCGCTAATTGGTTCAGCGCCAAAAAGCAAACAGGGGTATTTAATTGCAAGCAATATTAAATATCGCCCACAATCAAATACCCCTACATAACCAACATTCGCAACAGCGGAGCCCCAAATTATTTCCGCTTAAGTTGCCAATATTTACATCGCTTCCAGCACTTTAATCCCAAGCAGATTCAAGCCAGCGGCCAGCACTTTGCCGGTTAAATCACACACTTTCAAACGTGATGCATTCGTTACGCCGTCTTGATTCACTGGGCAGTTTTCGTAGAAACGCGAGAACATTGTCGCCACGCTATAAAGATACGCGCACAGTAAATGCGGTTGGCTGTCTTTGGCAACGGCATGAACGACATCGCTAAAGCGCGCCAATTCGAGTGCCAATGCGTGCTCGGCTGGCTCGCTCAATACAATCGCAGCATTTTGATCGTATTGGCTCACTTTGCGGAAAATACTTTGCACGCGGGTATACGCATATTGCAGATACGGTGCGGTATTGCCCTCAAAGCTGAGCATCGAATTCCAGTTAAAGATGTAATCGGTGGTACGGCTTTTCGATAAATCGGCGTATTTCAACGCACCGATACCGACTGCATTGGCGATGTCACGGCGAGTGGCTTCGTCCAAGCTTGGGTTTTTCTCAGAAACCAGCGCAAAAGCGCGCTCTTGCGCTTCGTCGAGTAAGTCGACCAATTTCACCACATCGCCTGAGCGGGTTTTAAACGGTTTGCCGTCTTCGCCCATCATCGTGCCGAACGCGATATGTTCTAAAGACACGCTTTCTGGTGCAAATTTGGCTTTTTTGGCAATCGTAAAGAGTTGCTGGAAATGCAGCGCTTGGCGCGCATCAACGACGTACAAGCAGCGATCAATTTTCAGCTCGCGCACGCGGAAACGGATCGCGCCCAAATCGGTGGTGGCGTACAAATAGCCGCCGTCTTTCTTTTGAATAATCGATGCTTGTGGCTCGCCATCTTTGTTTTTGAATTCATCCAAAAACACCACTTGCGCGCCTTCGCTTTCCACCAGCAAACCTTGCTGGCTCAATTCATCGACGATAATTGGCAAATCGGCATTGTAAAAACTCTCGCCACGCACATCGCCATCATCGAGCAAGACGTTGAGTTTTTGGTAAACCGCATTGCAATGCGACAGTGAAACTTCAACAAAACGCTGCCACAGCGCATTCACCTCGGCATCGCCGCCCTGTAGTTTCACCACGTAATCGCGCGCGGTATTAGCAAAGGAAGCATCTTCGTCAAAACGCGCTTTGGCGCGGCGATAAAAGCCTTCCAAATCTTTCAGCGCGATATCGGCATTACCCTCTTGTTGCTGCTCGATCAAAAACGCCACCAGCATCCCGAACTGCGTACCCCAGTCGCCCACGTGATTTTGCCGTGTCACGTTCATACCAACAAAAGCCTGCACGCGCGCCAAGGCGTCGCCAATAATGGTCGAGCGCAAATGACCGACGTGCATTTCTTTGGCCAAATTCACTGATGAATATTCAACCATCACGTGCTGCGCAGGGCTTTGCTCAACACCGAGATGTTCGTCTTTCAGCGCAGTCGCAACGAAGTTCGCTAAATACGCGTTATCGAGTTTGATATTGATAAAGCCGGGGCCGGCGATTTCCATGCTGCTTACGATGCCTGCCAAATCCACCGCATCAATAATCTGTTGCGCCAATTCACGCGGATTGAGTTTCAGCGCTTTCGCAGCCCCCATCACGCCATTCATTTGATAATCGCCAAATTCAGGGCGGCTCGCCGCTTGCACCAGCGGCTGGGCATTAGGCGCTCCGACGGCAATCAAGGCCGTCGCAAAACGAGAATTCAATAGGGGTAATAAAGACACAGGCAGCTCCGAGCAAACGGCGCGACTCAGCAGAAATCTGCCAATCACAGC
>CAUPHX010000228.1:0-5670 GCA_963511125.1 uncultured Deefgea sp.
AAATCGAGCGGCCATGTGTTCTCGGTGGATATTCTGGTCGAAACGCTAGAGCGCCCAAGTATGTTGCGTGACTTATCGGATGTGATGGTACGCGACAAAATCAATGTCACCGCCGTGAATACGCAAAATAAAGATGCCCGCTCACAAATGCGCTTTACGATCGAAATCAAAGACAGTGAACAATTACAAAAAGTATTTGTTCGCTTAAAAGATGTTCAAGGCGTGATTCGCGTTAGCCGCCTTTAATCATAAAAAATGCCATCCTGGATCTACACCCTTTCAATCTCCCTTAAAGGGGACCTTATTGGCGGAATTATTGACCATTCAGACAAAAAGTAGTCTTTTCATACTATTTTTCTAGCAATCCAAGATGGTGAATCCTAAGCTGGTGCTATGCACTTTTACTCCAGTTCGAGGTTTGATATGTTGGGTTCATTACGCAATAAACTAATCGCTTTTATCGCGCTGCTTTTGTTTGTCACCATTGGCCTAATTTCGGCGGGTGGTTATATCAAAATGCGTGACGTTATGGTTCAGGCTTTAGAGAGTGAGATCACAGCAACCGCTAGAGGCTATGATATTTCCCTTAGAAACTGGGTTAAAGATCATGAACTCATTACTCACTCGGTTGCAGAGTCTCTAGTTAAAGGAGGTGATCCGACTCCAGCACTGATCCAAGGGGAAAGAAGTGGAGCATTTGATTCGGCGTATTTTGGAACCGCCGATAAACAAATGATTGCAACGCACCTGATTGGTTTGCCGCCAAATTATGATCCAACCAGCAGACCGTGGTATCAGCAAGCAGCAAAAGAAAATAAAACCAGACTCACTGAACCCTATGTTGATGCTGGAACGGGAAAGCTAACAATGACTTTTGCTTCACCAGTCACAATTAATAATGTGTTAGCTGGCGTTGTTGGTTGCGATATTGTGCTTGATAGCGTTGTAAAAGACATTCTTAATATAAAATTAGCTGGCAATGGTTACGGGATCCTAATAAGTAAAGAAGGAAAAATACTAGTCCACAAAGACAAAGAACATCTTCAAAAAAATATCACCGAATTAAGCCCTGAATTAACACAAGAAAAAATTTCAAGATTCATCAATAGCAAAATAGCCAATTCAATTCAAGTCAACAAAAGATCAAAGTATATTTATATAAACCCAGTAGAAAATTCAGACATGACTTTATTACTTATTTCAGATAAAGAAACTGCCCTCGCGCCAACCAATCAATTATTATTTATCTCACTAGCAACCCTTTTCGGTCTATTACTAATTTTAATTCCACTATCAAGCCTACTCATTAACAAGATGCTAATCAATCTAGGCATGATGCGTGATCGGATGCAAGAAATAGCCAATGGTGGTGGTGATTTGACACGTAAATTAGAAATAAAAGGTAATGATGAAATCGCCCAAATGGCGATGGCATTTAATCAATTCACGGGGCAGTTGCGCACCATGTTTATTGATATCCGTAAAGAAACAGAAAACCTTACCCACGGCGTAACTGACATCAATAGTGTACTTCATCAACTGTCGGCGGACTCAGCGCTCTTAGCTGATCTTGCAGCATCAAATGCGGCAACGATTGAAGAAATCACCGTTAGCATCAGCCATATTGCCGAGAACTCTGACGATGCAAATCAATTAGTAACCAGTACAGGGGCATTATCGGGCGAATCTGCGTCAACAGTCCGTGAGGTGGCCAAAGAAGTCAGTAAATCGGCCTCTGAAGTGGAAGGCTTGGCGAGCCTTTTAAATAGCCTCAATCAGCGCTCACAAGACATCAGTGGCATTATCCGAGTGATTAAAGAAATTGCCGACCAGACCAATTTACTTGCACTCAACGCAGCAATTGAAGCAGCACGCGCAGGCGAACAAGGGCGCGGCTTTGCCGTTGTAGCGGATGAAGTACGTAAATTAGCCGAACGTACTGGTCAAGCGACAGTAGAAATTACAGGAATGATTGATGGCATTCGCCATGAAACTGATGCCGCAGTTGCCAATATGCAGTCGACGATTACTACCGTGCAAAGTGGCGTGACACTTGCTGAATCCGCCGCAGAAAAAATCGCCAACATCCGCGAAAACATGCACACAGTGATGATTAAAATCGGCGAAATCGCGCACTCAACTAAAGAACAACAAGACGCCACGACAGCCATGGCACAAAGTGCGGAAAACATCACCAATCAAATGCAACAATCAGATGCAGCTCTTCATCGCGCAACAGGTGCAGTACATCAACTCAGTGATTTAGCGGTCTTCTTAAGGCAGCTGTTTGGTAATTTCAAGCTGTAATATAAAAGCTATATACGTCTAAATTAAAACAGCCAGTGGCATTCTTTACTGGCTGTTTTAATTTTCAAATTGATTTTGGATTTTAATTTATTCATATGTCTCAAAGCGAAAGCAGCGTTAAATGGCGCGTGAGATTTTAGCTGCTGTGGGTTTCTAAAGCTGAGACATAATCACGGTTAACTTTTAAAGTTTTCCATACTTGCTTAATAACTTATCTAACCACTTAGAGGCAGTTAAGCGTTGCGGCATTGTGCCTTTATAAAGTAAGACCTCTAGACTATCAAATGCCTCTCTCTGTTGCCCGATTGCAATTAATTTGGCAATTTCTTGCAATATCTCATCATCAGAAACAAAGTCAGCAGTATCGATAGCTGCCTGAGTAGTATTTTTAACAATATCACTCTGACCTATTGAGACCACAGAGGATTCGGCTGAGTATGACTCCTTATCGCTTAATTCAAACGCGTCTACAGTAGTAACAAAAATAGTTTCTTCATCTGCCTTTTCTTCAGCTGAAGTCGCACTTTGCAATGGAGAAAAATCTATTTCAAATCCAAATTCATTGCTTTGGCCAGCGCTCGGACTCCCTACAGGCGGAGCATTTAACTCGGCATCGTTGTATAACCCTGCTGGCAAGTTGCTGCTCGCGAGTTCTACGCCACTGTCCTCTGACTTAAAAAATGCACTTAAATCAAGCGTTGATTCCATCGATTGATACAAAGGATTGCTTGGGTCGATTTGTAAACCTAAGTCTTGCACTTCTTGCCAAAGTGCTTCGCTTGAAAACTGCAAACGGAAAGCAACCGCGCGCTCTTGGAATAATTCCACCATATTATTCTGTTGAAATACATCGAATAATTTCATCCATAGCGCTAATGCAGTCGGGCGCTCGGCAACTTCGTGCATCAATAAATTAATCGCTTGCTTAGTCAATCCGTGGTCAATCAGTAGCTGGGCTTCCTCCGCTACCGAATTGGGTGAAATTACATCCATATCCTCATCATGCCACTCATCATCATCCATGTTTCGCACAGGGATTCCAACTTCATCATCGGTAAAACCACCTGTTCGTGTTAAAAATTGACTGTTAAAACTAGTTGTTGGGCGCTGAATAGGTACTGAGCCATATGGATTTACATGCATCGTCGAAATGCCGAGCATTGAAAATGGCTCCTCTTGTGCTTGACGCTGATGAACACGCTTGCGCCATAGCACAAATGCAAGCACTGCCACAATCAGCGCGATCAAAACCAACCACGACCAAGAAAAGCGACTTGCTAACGGCCCTTCTGCCTCTAGCCTTAAAGGGGAAGATTCAATACCACTCGCTTTTAAACTGCTGAGCTGCCTCTCTAACTGCGTAATTTGATATTTGAGTTGCAGCATCTGGGCTGCCTGCTCATCTGACTCTAAAGACAATAAGCGTTCCCGTAAACGCAATGTCTCCTCTGGACTAAGGTTATTTTTTTGGCTTAAGTCCATGCTTGGTAAGGACAAACGGAGACGAAATTCCCCTGCAGGCGCTACCGGCTCGGAGAGCGGCATTGCGCCAATAACAGGAGCAGGGTCGAGTGTTAATCGTGGTTGCGCCTCTTGCTGACTCATCGGCGCAACACGAGCAGGTGGATTGACGACTACAGGATTTATTGTTGGAGAAGGTAATTGCAAACGCCAGTCCCCCCCCAAACGAACGGAAGTTCCTTGAGGCAAATCAGGATTAAGGTCATAAACCCCATCAATAAATTGAGCTCTCAAGCGCTCATCATTAGGATAATAACGTCGAGCAATACTAGCGATTGTGTCCCCTTCTTCGGTCAGCCATACTGAACCCAGCCGAGGAAGACTTCGACGACTCTTTTTATTACTTGACACAAATCCCGCCGGCTTACGGCTTTGCGTTGTTTTATATTCACGTGGATCGAGCAGGACACTGTAATCACGCTGAAACACCCGATCTTCTTCCCCAGGACATTTCACTCGGACTGAAACATTAACCACTGGCTCCGGCAGAGCTTCAAACCCATGAACAAGCAAGCGACCACCATCGCCGTCTTGTTGAAAAATCAGCTTTGCCCGACGTAAAACATTTTGATCGCCACCATCATGAGGGCTAACTAATCGAAAACAGCTGCTATTAATATCCTCATCGTATGTTGAGGCGACAGGAATACTGGCATCAAATTTCTCACCCAAAGCAGAATTAACGCGGATTTCGCCTAACATTGCAGCAGTCGAGTTTGCAATAAGCAAACTCAACACTGCTGCAGTCAGTGTGCGGGAACTAAACATTCGATGAGGGCATTTTCTTGTCATTATTTCTTTATAACTGCGCCATTATCCAAAAAAATGCCCAGCGATTACTCTGCTCGAAAATAATGTAAACGACAAGCTCTTCCTAAAGCATGCGATAAGAATACTTGCTCAAGATTAGAGGAAAATATTACACAATATCGAGGTGATCTAATCCAGATAGCACATCTCTATTTTTCGATTCGCTACCATTGAGCTTAATTTGCAGGCGAAGATCATTCACCGAATCCGCGTTACGCAATGCATCTTCATAACTAATTCGGTTTGCTTCAAACAAGTCAAATAAAGATTGATCGAAGGTTTGCATGCCTAACTCCCGCGACTTTTTCATGATTTCTTTGATTTCATGAACTTCACCTTTGAAAATCAATTCAGAAATCAGCGGAGAATTGAGCATAACTTCAACGGCGGCAACTCGACCTTTCCCAGAGAGGTGCGGCACTAAACGCTGCGACACAAATGCCTTCAAGTTTAAAGACAAATCCATTAATAGCTGTGAGCGTCGCTCTTCGGGGAAAAAGTTAATAATCCGATCTAGCGCTTGATTTGATGAATTTGCATGCAAAGTAGCCATGCATAAATGCCCGGTTTCAGCAAACGCGATGGCATAATCCATTGTTTCTCGATCACGAACTTCACCAATTAAAATGACATCAGGTGCTTGCCTTAGCGTATTTTTGAGCGCGGCCATCCATGAATCAGTATCAACGCCCACTTCGCGCTGCGTAATGATTGAATTTTTATGTTGGTGCACATACTCAATGGGATCTTCAATTGTGATGATGTGATCATAAGCGTATTCATTGCGATGACCAATCATTGCGGCCAAAGAGGTCGACTTACCTGACCCTGTTCCCCCCACAAAAATAACCAAACCACGCTTAGTCATTGCTATATCACGCAAAACTGGCGGTAAATTTAACTCTTCGAGCTTTGGAATTTCTGAGTTAATCGTCCGTAAAACCATCCCCACTCGGCCCTGCTGCATAAACGCATTGACGCGAAAGCGCCCCATCGTGCCGGGGCTAATTGCAAAGTTACATTCTTTATTAG
>CAUPHX010000229.1:0-5653 GCA_963511125.1 uncultured Deefgea sp.
CAAAAACTAAATAATTCGTGTGTGAAACATTGGCTGTGGCGTAAACATTTTGTCGACTCAAAGGAACATCAACCCGCCCACCCACGCCCGCGATAATGCTAGAGTCACTTTTTTGTTGGTGTCTGCGTGTCGAGTTATTTTCTTGCCGATCCGACAATCTAAATACATTAGAGTCATACTCATATGCGATGTCCGCAAATAATTTGACGGTATCTTCGTTATCGTAGGCAGCCTGAGTGTTTCCGATGGCAAGGATGCTTAAAAATACTAATTTCTTCTTCAACATTACATTAAATTCCAGTTACATGAGTGCTTCGCCACCAGCCCTAATTTGAATCTTACCTCAAGCTTGTTTCAATTTAGTGAAGCGGGGCAATTCTAACATCAGCCAAGCTCATTGTGCAGCAACAATTCTATATAAGTATTTAGTAATTAATTAATTACTAATACCCAGTTAGCGCATAAACAATCTCTTCTGGTCGAAAAACCTTTAGCCCTCAAAGATTTGCTTGTTCGGACAAACGGTTTTGGTAAACAACATCACAGTCACCTATGATATGGATCTCAAATTGGTAAGTAGGTCTGCCAAGCTTGGTTTGAATGTTGCCGAGCTAAGCCTTTGATTTATATGGCAACACAGACAACAGCATTCAAACTATCTGTAGCGTGCACACTTAAGGGTTTAATACCGATCCGATTGAATTAAATTCAAAAATTATGCACGAAGATGAATTAATTCAACATTAGCAGCCCATTTCTAAACCATAAATGTGCTAAAATCCATTTACTTACGTAGAATGTCAGTCTTCTGACACCACAGAACGCACCAATTAATCATGAGCAGCCAGCCAATATGAAGTTATTTTTAGCCGCCATTATTTCAATTGCCAGCGTACATTCGCACGCCACGATTATTCAACAAACGAATTCAACAAACATTCCAGCTCTATGTGTGTTGTGTGAAGATCAAAGAAATGGCACCTTAGCCTTTGAGCAGGTATTCACCAACAACACAACATCCGCGCTGGATTCTTTATCTGGCAGTATTGTGCAATTCAGAAGCTCGCCATCTTTTGGCGGTTCTAGCCGACGCATCGCCCCTGCTAGCTTTAGCACTCAACCTGTAGTGCCACCTTCTGTTCTGACTCCACGGCCGGATACCATCTTACCCAGCCCTGTGATACCTGCCGTGCCAGAACCAGAAACCTACGCTCTGATGGCAATAGGACTTTCGGGATTGCTAATCGCTCGTCGCAAACGAGCCAAAAGCGCTTAGACCTACTCATTCTCACAATTGATATACTTGATATATAAAAAAACCCAAAGAAATCTTCTTTGGGTTTTTTATTGAGCCGCTATCTAAAACAGCAACAAACCAGCCATTTAAAGGCGCGCCATGCAAGTCTCATATCGCCATTGCACTCGTTTTGCAAACCATTCTGTCGTCAGCTTGCGGGTGATTTTTGGGCTTTTGAGGTCAATCTGCGGCATCGCGGCGCGTGGGTGGGTTTGCCCGTTTTTTTCGATAAGGGCAAAAGTTTTCTTGTATAGCTCAGTCTGAGCAAATGCAGCGAGTTTTTCTTGCTTCAAATCCCGCAATATCGCGCCTTGACTCATCCCTAACTTGCCACTCAGCCCATACACCGCAGTTTGCGTCCCACTCACTCCCGTTGGCACACCACCGCTATAACGCAGTAGATCACCATCGAGCACCAATTCTTGCCCAGTTAACTTGGATACTACTTGCTGATAAGCCACATTTCGGCTGGCATAGCGCCCTGCATTAAAGTCAGCAAAGCGATACACCATATCGGTATACGGCGCTGGATATTGCAGCAGAATGGCTACACCGAAATACGTACCACCTCGGCGAGTGAATACTTCAGTTCGCACACTGCCTTTCATCGCATACGGATAAGGCCAAACTTTAACATGCCCTTGGGCAAACTCAACACTCACCTGCATCGGACCGCCAGTGCGAATGGGGTTTTTCATGTTCAGCGGCAGCTTCAGTTTCTCGGCTTCATCGGCCAAATCTTCAAACAAGGCATTCATTTCTCGCTCGGTGCGTAGCGTATCAATGCGCTCTTTATAGCTGCGGCCTGTCGGCGAAGTTTTAAGCAGCGCGGTTTGCACGGCGATCAATGGAATGTGATATTTCTTGGCACGCTCACCAATGGCACTCCAAACAATTTTGGGTAAACCGGGCACCACCGGGTCGCCCTGCCAACTGGATTCTTGCTCAATCGTTGCCGCTGCAGCGCAAAAGTTTTCGGCTGTGTACGGTAATTTAAGCGCGGTAAATGCATCCAAAATATCGGTATTCCAACCCGATCGGTCGGGCATTTTAGGCGGCAACAGTTGATTCAATAAAGCGCGTGCTTCATTGATAGAAATCGATGGCTTTGGGATAGGCGTTGCAACTGGCGTCGGGATTGGGGTTGGCTCAACACGAACTGGTGGTGTTGGACTGGGTAGTGGCGTTGGCGTAACCACAATGACCGGCGCATCCGTCGTCTGCGGGGTCGGCACGTTGCTCGATACTGTACTTGGCGTGGCACATCCGACTAAAACACTACCGACACTGATTGCTGCCAGACTTCGTAAAGACATGAACTAAACCTATTATTTGCTTAATGGCGTAGCTTAAAAAAACTCCCCACGAACAGCAAGCAAAAATACAAACAGTTACCTCGCCATGTTATGCCACGCGTGTTTAATTCCATCATCCAAAGCAGCGCGCAACTGGCACAGCCTAAAACGAATCATGGCGCTGCTGATCAACGAGCGCATTGAATCGGCACGGATACCCGCCAGCATAAATTGGCGACAAAAAACGCGATGACTGTTGCTAAGGGAAAAATACCTGTATAGTGTAGGGCTGTTCGTGAACCGCCATTCCTTGTATTGGCCGTTACACGTAGGTAAATATGCTTTACGCCATATTTACAGCAAATTAGCCTATGTCCGGCATCTGATCGTTCGCAAGTTCGGCTATTCCCGCATAGATCACACTCCCGCATTGCAGGAGACTGCCGACCGCTACCCGATGGGAATTTGCAGCGGCAGGCACCGTATTAATTGCTTATGTGCAAGAACTGGAAAAGTAAATGTCAAAAGAAGACGTTGTAGAAATGGAAGGTGTAGTGGCTGAGGTTTACCCGGACACTCGCTTTCGTGTGACCCTCACAAACGGTATCGAAATCACGGCCTATGCCTCAGGCAAAATCCGTAAAAACCACATCCGCATTGTCGCGGGTGACCGCGTGACCGTTGAAATGTCACCGTACGATTTAACCAAAGGCCGCGTGAGCTTCCGTCACAAAGATGATCGCCCAGCGCCAGCACGGAACAACCAATTCCGCCGCCGTTAATATCAAAGGTATTTTGCTGCAGCCATTATTAAACAATAGCTAGCGAGCAATACATCAAGAACGAGCCTTTAAGGCTCGTTTTTATTTGCCTTCAGCAAATAAAAATCGACATAAAAAAGCCCGAACACATCGGTTCGGGCCAATCACTGACATCGGAACAGTTAAGTCGCCAAGCCGCGCGAATCCAAATATTCTTCGTAGCCACCTAAGAAGTGATGGAATGTACCATCGCCGTTGAGTTCGAGAATCTGCGTTGCCAATGACGACACAAACACGCGGTCATGCGACACAAAAATCAACGTACCCTTGTACAAATCCAAAGCCATATTGAGGGACTCAATCGACTCCATATCCATATGATTAGTTGGCTCGTCCATCACCAATACATT
Organism: uncultured Deefgea sp.; assembly: GCA_963511125.1. Classification (GTDB taxonomy): domain Bacteria; phylum Pseudomonadota; class Gammaproteobacteria; order Burkholderiales; family Chitinibacteraceae; genus Deefgea. The sequence goes on from CAUPHX010000229.1 coordinate 3,764, forward strand.
CGGCGTTTGCAAAATCAACTTACCGTACAACATCCGGCCTTTTTCACCACCGGACAGCACTTTGACCGACTTTTTCACATCATCGCCACTAAACAGCAAGCGACCAAGAATCCCGCGAATCACCTGCTCTTCAACACCTGGCTCTGACCATTGGCGCATCCAATCGAATAGCGTCATGTCCTCAGCAAAATCTTCTTCGTGATCCTGAGCAAAATAACCAACATCGGCCTTTTCTGCCCATTTTATGGTACCTGCATCTGGCTTCAATGCGCCCACCAACATTTTCATCAATGTTGATTTACCCACGCCATTACCACCAATGACGGCGAGTTTATTGCCAGCCTCAAAGATGAAATTCAAACTTTGGATCAATGGCTTGTCGAATGACTTCGACAAATTAGTTAATTCAAACGCTTGGCGATGCAGCTTTTGCTTGTCTTCCACATCAAAACGAATATATGGATTTTGACGACTCGATGGCTTTACTTCGACCATGCCGTCTTTAATCTTGTCTGCCAGTTTCAAGCGACTGGTCGCTTGACGGCTTTTCGATTTATTCGCCGCAAAGCGCTGCGCAAAAGCTTGTAACTCGGCAACGCGCTCTTTGGCCTTGCTGTTATCCGTCAAAGTGCGCTCGCGGGCTTGCGTTGAAGCCAGCATGTAATCGTCGTACGTGCCCGGATAAATACGGATTTCGCCGTAATCGACGTCGGCAATGTGCGTACACACTTGATTCAAGAAGTGACGATCATGGGAAATGATAATCATCGTTGAATCGCGTTGATTAAGCGTATCTTCCAACCATTGAATGGTGTGAATATCCAAGTTATTGGTCGGCTCATCGAGCAGCAACACATCTGGATTTGAAAACAAGGCTTGCGCTAGCAAGACGCGCAATTTCCAACCCGGCGCCACATCCGACATCGGGCCATTGTGCAATTCAATCGGAATCCCAGCGCCCATCAGCAAAGCACCGGCACGCGCTTCAGCAGTGTAACCATCGTATTCCGCCACTTTGCCTTCCAACTCAGCAGCGTGCATATAATCATCTTCGGTCGCCTCGAGGTTGGCGTAAATCGCATCACGCTCGTGGATTGCAGCCCACAATTCGCCATGGCCTTGCATCACTACGTCAATCACGCGCAAATCTTCAAACGCAAACTGATCCTGCTTCAACTTACCCAAGCGAATACCTGGATCAAGCGCCACATTCCCTGCGGTCGGCTCTAAGTCACCACCGAGGATTTTCATAAAAGTTGATTTGCCACAACCATTTGCGCCGATCAAACCATAGCGATTACCATCACCAAACTTAACAGATACTTTCTCAAATAGCGGCTTTGCGCCAAATTGCATCGTAATGCCATTCGAACTAATCATGGTCTTTTGGGCCTTATTGCCAACATAAAAACGCCAGCAAGGTGTAAGATGTTAGAGTTAGCTCAAAACTCGAAACCGAGTCTGAACTCATTTCACCCTATTTTATCACATTGCCCCTACACAAAAATCACCCAAACAAGTTAGAACATGTTTCTCTGCTAAAATATGCGTCGCCCCTCACAATAAATGCAACGAATACAACGATTTAATGAGTATTTCTTGCTCGACAAGCGCGCAACCGTTTATCTTTACATCATAAAATATTAAATAGCACACGACGTAGCTAGGAAAACCACCAAAATGTTTTATTTCAAATGGCTCATCAGCGCCATCGTTGGAAAAAATAATAACGATTGTGTCTACGATTTAAAATCGGCCACCATAATGATGAAAGAGCTACCTGAAAGCGACATTTTGCAAGCGCAGATTGAAATCATCAAAGCCTTACAGCAAATTAATAGCAACCCCCGCACCAATATCAAAGAACGTTTTAAAACGATCCCCTATCTC
>CAUPHX010000230.1:0-5648 GCA_963511125.1 uncultured Deefgea sp.
GATCAGTTCTGAAATACAAATGCATTTATTCCACGTGGCTGCAATAGAATCGGTCGTTACAACTGCAAGTAAAACTTTCGAGAATGAACCGATGAAATCGTTACCTTCGGTAAATGCCAAGCTGTAACCGTAAACCACCCATAAAATACTAATCAGGCTAAATACGGTAAACACTTGCATTAGCACTGACAGCATATTCTTGCTGCGAACCAAACCGCCGTAAAACAGCGCCAAGCCAGGAATCGACATCAAAATCACTAAGGCGGTGGCAATAAATAGCCAAGCGTTATCGCCTTTATTGATGGTCATTGCCGCCACCGCAGGAGCGGCTGCCACCACCGATGCCACTGCATCGGTCGCCATTGCAGAGGCCGAGGCGAGTGCGGAGCCCAATAGTGCGAACGAGCTGAGTATCTTTTTCATGTTGTTCTCTCCGGTGTGACTTAGATTGCGGCTTCGCCGGTTTCGCTGGTGCGAATCCGCACCACATGCGCCAAGTCGAAGACAAAAATTTTGCCGTCGCCAATTTTGCCGGTGTGCGCGGCTTTCTCGATGGCTTCAATGGCTTGATCAAGCAACTCATCGGCAATCGCGATTTCTACTTTGACTTTGGGTAGAAAATCGACCACATATTCCGCACCACGATACAACTCGGTGTGTCCCTTTTGGCGGCCGAAACCTTTTACCTCGGTGACGGTCAAACCTTGAACGCCAATCTCAGACAGGCTTTCACGAACTTCATCAAGCTTAAATGGCTTGATAATTGCAGTTACGAATTTCATGGTGAAACTCCTTGACGGGATGTTTTGAAGCGATGGGAGGTTCATTAGCAGAAAGCGTGCCAGAACATAAACCCATCGATCATCATCGTTTTAAGCTACTTTAAATCCATGACAGCACTGTTGCAGCGCAATATTTAATCCGTAAAACGACAGTTCGCACCATTTTGGTGCGATCGAATTAACCAGTATTTAATTGGATTCTGCTAAACTGGATTCAATGATTTAACCACTCGGAGAAGGCCATGTTAAAAGATAAGTTTTTCGATGATATTGCCAGCAAAATTTCTGATGCCATCGCGGCTAGCCCAGCCAAAGACGTCGAAAAGAACATCCGTGCGATGATGGGTTCTGCGTTTAATAAAATGGATTTGGTGACTCGTGAAGAGTTTGAAATTCAGCAAGAAGTCTTGGCAAGAACGCGTGAAACGCTAACCCAAATGGAAGCGCGCGTTGCAGACCTTGAAATGCGCTTGCAAACCAATAATCCGCAAGACGGTATTTAGTCCACAAGCCTTGGATGCAACAACCCAAATAGAAACCGAGCCATGCGCTCGGTTTTTTTGTAACATACAGAAAAACACTTACAAAAGAGAATTATTGTGTCCGTCGCTGAAAATCAATTATCACCAGCCGCAAGTGCCTCAACGTTTTATTTGAGCTTCGCCAGCATTCTCGACTTAGACACCCTTGCACCCTTGTTTAACGCCTATCGCCAATTTTATGGCTGCACCGACAATGTGGCTGAAGCGCGGGCATTTTTGGCGGAACGACTTGCGACGGGCGACTCAAAAATTTATTTAGCGCGCAATGCCGCAGGGGAAACGCTGGCGTTTGCCCAAGTCTTTGCCAGTTTTTCGTCGATTTCTTTATGCCGCAGCTGGGTGCTCAATGATTTGTATGTGCAACCCGCTTACCGCGGGCAGCAAATTGGCGAAGCTTTGCTCGCTCAAGTCGAAAAAGAAGCACAAGCGGCTGGCATTGGCATGATCACGATGGAAACTGGCCCAGAAAACGTACGCGCTCACCGTATTTATCAAAAAATGGGTTATGTGCGCGAAATGGGCTACTTACATTTCGTACGTAAACTGGGCGAGTAAGCATAAAAATATTCGCGTCGGTCTGCCTGCGTAATGCGTGTTTTCTTTCGCTTACGCAGGCGGCCAAGCGGATGAAAATTAGCTGTGGTGGAGAATGAGTTAAACCGGTTCTAGCCGCAGCAGCGCGCCATCAGCTTCGTCGGTGAGTAGATACAGCAAACCATCTGGCCCGACACGAACATCCCGAATTCGCCCAAACTGATCCTTGAGCAAACGCTCTTCATGCACCACGCGATCACCTTCAAGCTCCAGCCGCACCAGCATTTGGAATTTGAGCGCACCCACGAACAAATTGCCCTGCCAGCGCGGAAATGGCTTGCCTTGATAAAACGCCAATCCCGACGGCGCAATTGATGGTGTCCATTGAAAAATGGGCTGTACCATGCCCGCTTTGGCGCTGCCTTCGCCAATTTTGGTGCCGATGCCGTAATTCACGCCGTAGGTAATCACCGGCCAACCATAATTGCGGCCGGCGCGAACAATATTCAGTTCATCGCCACCTTGCGGCCCATGCTCAGTCGCCCATAGCTCACCACTCAAGGGGTTTGTTGCTGCACCCTGCATATTGCGATGCCCATAGCTATATACCTCTGGCCTAACATCGGCACGTTGACGAAATGGGTTGTCCGTTGGAAAGCGACCATCATCGTGCAGACGCACGACTTTTCCGGCAAGAACATCCAGTTGCTGCGCGCGATCTTTGTCGCCACGATCACCCTGCGTAATCAGCAACATGCCGCTGCGATCAAATACCAAACGCGAGCCAAAATGAACACCAGCGCCACGACCTGGGCGTTGCCGGTAAATCTGCTGGATGTTTTCTAAGCGATGCCCTTTTGCATCGCTCACCCATTGCCCACGCGCCACTTGCGTTGCGGCACCGCGCCCTTCTTGTCCGGCGTAGGAGACATACACCCAGCGGTTTCGTGCAAAATCGGGGTGCAATGCCACATCGAGCAAACCGCCCTGACCGATGGCAACCACCGCAGGCAAGCCCGCCACCGCGCGCGAATCAAGCTCTCCCTTGGCTGAAATGACGCGCAAGCGCCCCTCGCGCTCAGTCACCAACATCCGACCATCCGGCAAAAACGCCAAAGCCCACGGATTCACCAACCCGCGAGTCAGTGTATGCACACGAAAATCATGCCGCTCTGAGCGAATCACTTCGCCTGTTGCTTGCACGGACATCAGCACGGTAAACACACAGCAGGCGGTATGGATATGGATTTTCGACATGGCTTCACTCCGTGATCATTCAGGCTCATCCTTAGCTAGGAATATAAACTAGGAATATAAAACATAGTCCTGAAAATTTTGGATTGATATTCATATTACTCTGCCGTGTAGCTTAGTCCTACGTCAGCCGAGTGGGCGGGATCGGTCTCTCAATGGGTAAAAGGAGGAGCGGGGAAATTATGATACGAATTGCTCACTCTTTGTCATATCGAATGGTGGCGATTTTAATGACGAGCTAGCTACACGTGAAACGGATTAGATTGAATAAAGCCCGCATCGGCGGGCTTGGGTATGTATTTAGCGTAGGCTTGCTCGTTGACGACGGCGTGCCGCCAAGAGGCCAACCAGACCCATTCCCATCAGCGCGTATGTTTCTGGCTCAGGAACAGGCGCAACTTGAGCGGTTACGCCAAAATTAGTAATGCTGGCATTCGCATAATTAGCTTGGCCTTCACCATACAAAATGACCGCTGATGCATAATTAAAAAACTGAAGATTAATTGCTTGCTTAGTCATTTGGCTAAAGCTAAGTGCGCTTTCAGTGCGAGTGAGAGCGCCTAGCGATGTGATTGTGTCTTTCGTGCCATACAACACATCCTCTGTCGATACAAAGGCGCTACCTAAATTGTTACTTCCTTCAAATGCGTCGACTCCTGAATATTGATAAGCATACAGGGTAGAACCCTCACCTTGAAAAGCGGCGGCGAGTTGACTATTCATTTGAGCGTTAAATCCTTTTAGCGCTTTGCCCGATTTAGCAACAACACTCACTCCTCCAGTTGTACCACCCCACCCCGTTGGGTATACATTGGCATCTAGGTTGCCTGCGCCTTGACTGTAAGCACTTTCAATGGCGCTGCCATTGCGACTACTACTGAACAAGAGTGTATTGCCTAAGACCGAGGCGGTTAAACCGTTTAGCCACGACTGTTCAAGGTCAATCGAATAAATGACATCGTCGCCGATAAACGTTTGAACTGCGGCATTCGCCGGGGATAGTGCCACCACCAAGCAGATTGACACTAGCGTTTGGATTGTTGATTTCATCATGCGCATCCTAGTCGATTAAAAATCGTCCGTTTAATTAGTTAGGTTTGATTGGACGGAAGCTATTAAATCCTTTTATGGTTAATAATTAATTACTAAAAAATTAATTAATTGTTAAATATACTTGCAGAGGCTCAATATCGTGGCCCGCACTCAGCTTGGCCGACTCAGCCGCCCGCCCAATATAGTGAAGGGCCCCCATGTTGCGGAGACTAAAGTGCTTTTTGTTGCAGATTTATCGCGGGATTGAATTTAAACGAAGTTGAACACACGCATCGAGGTAGCCCACTTCAATACGAGCTGCAATGGTCTTAGGCGAAAAATCTAAGGTAGTGCTTTGCTCATCGGCCATTTGATTGGTAATCACCGTCGGCGTCAGCAACATCCGCAGGCGAGCGATGTCTTTAAAGCCTTCCATTTCTCGAATCGGAGAGTTAGCTGGCAAGGCTTGATTGAGTGCGCCATACAATTGGGCCAGCCCGTTGTAATCGGCCATGCGCGCCATATCGCCGAGGACTTTGTTAGAGAAAATGATCTCCAGCATCCGATCTTGGGTTTGCGTTAAATTGCGCGGCACTTGCCCTTTGAGCGGGAATAAATCCACGATGACAAAATGCGCATCGCTGTCGGCAGGTAGGCCATTAATCATCGCGCCAAGTGGCGCATTATCAAACAGCCCGCCATCCCAATAATGCTTACCATCGATTTCAACGGGCGGAAACATGGGCGGAATCGATAAGGACGCGATGACGTGTTCCAGCGTAATGCGCTGTCCATCACGATTGGTAAAAGTGGCAATCTCGCCACTTTCGATTTGCACTGCGCAAAGCTGGACGATGGTGCTTGAGTCGTTCAGTTTGTCAAAGTCCACCAAGTGCGTGAGCAACTCACGCAGTGGATCGGCAGAATACATCGACGTCCAATTGCGCATATTCCACACATCGGTGCGCAAGTGCGACATATGTGGATTGCCAAACAAAGCAAGGTTTTGCTCGACGATCTGCGGTGCAAATGGAATATTCGGCACAGTGAGCTTTTGCCACAGCGTTTCGAGCGCAGCGATTGGGTTGGCGTCTTTGCTCCCTACCAACATCGCTGTATTGACTGCACCAATCGATACCCCCGCCACCATCTTAGCGGGAAGCATTGCTAGCTCTTGCATTCGGCGCAATACCCCAAGCTGATAGGCGCCCAGCGCACCACCACCTTGCAATAAGAGAGCGATATTTTTCATACTCACCGCTTTGGATTGGGAGCGTTTAGCATAATGCAAAGCCTAAAAAGGAAGCGAAAATTCCCAGCTCAATGAGCCAAAATTGCTTAAAGCGATATAGGCAATGGCGGCTCATTGTGCCGGAGTCTGGGGTTATTTGAGCGCGCTTTGGCTCATTAATGGTGATTTCATGCGAATAGAGTGCAAGATGACGTACTTGTTTAGTTTCGGGTAATCATGTCCCCATGCGTAGCTGGCCCTTGTTTTTGGCGA
>CAUPHX010000231.1:0-5647 GCA_963511125.1 uncultured Deefgea sp.
AATAATTGTAGCTGCTAAGGCAAGACCACCAGTGACAGCACCCACTTGTGTTTGAATATTCCAAGGGATGACTTTGAGCTTAATGCACAGTAGCCAAACCAAAAAAGCATAACCACCGATAATGATTTCAAGCATTTGAGTCTCCTTCTGTGGTGGCGGCTTTAGTTGATTCTTGTTGAGATACGATCAGGGCGCGTTTTTTAGTCAAGCCATCCATTTTTTCTTTTAGAAGCATCATTTCGTCATCCACAATCGCCAAGTCCAGCGGTTTATTGCCATGCTCACCATCGGGCTTAAGAAAATAATCATCGTGTTTGTCGGTGCCGTAGGCGGCTTTGTAGGTGACTGGCTTAGTAAACGCCCATAACCAAGCAATCGGCCATAACAAACCACCAAAAACGAGAGACAAGAGGCAGAGCACTTGAATGGCGTGCTTTTGCGGATGATGATTTTTCTCCGCAATTACTTCAGGCAGGATATGCACTTTCCAAAATAGGTATATGGCGGCAATGGGAACCGCAATCACAACAACCCAAACCATCACATCGGCGATTTTTTCTTCCATCCCTGCTGGCATGGCCCAAGCGGAAGTGGATAAAGACGCTAGCAGTGCCGTTACCCCAATGGCGTGAATTCGCGACAAGGTAGTAGTTAGTTTCATTTTTGATTTTCCAGTTCAAGCGAAAATAATAGCGTTGGACTTTGATTTTTGAATGGCGATGTAGATTATCTCAATCCGTTATTGAGTGGCTCTGCCGCGCAGCTAGATTGTATCAGCGACGAATTAGAAAACGAACAACTTGTTGATTCACTGTGCAGTTTTTTACGCACGACTTAGATGTGCTCGTCTTATTATTCATTTGGCACAAAAATCGATTTTATTAGCTGCCAATAGCGCTGTGCAACATATTGTAGATTCATATCATTTTAGCGTGCTCGCAAAATATTGATGTATATTGCATCAGTTAATTTTTTAATGTCATTTATATTTTGGAGCAAGCTCATGAAAAAAAGTCTAGTTTGTGGCGCAGCCTTATTAGTTGCTTTATCGTTTCCAGTTTTAGCTGCGCCAACTGAAGATGCGCTCGTTGCAACAACGCCGGGCGCGGTAGTTTTGGCTGACTCAATCAAAGCCGCAGGTACGATCTCTGCAATTGATGCTGCGACACGCACCATCACTTTGAAAAATGCCGAAGGCAAGACTTTTAGTTTTGTGGCTGGCGAAAAAGTAAAAAACTTCGATAAATTCAAAGTGGGCGACAAAGTTAACGCCGAATATTTGCAAGTCGTGACCGTTGAATTGCTAAAAAAAGACTCACAAGTCCGCAGCCGCGTCATTGAAACGGATAGCGTAAAAGCAAAATCAGCGAAAGCCGGTGGTGCATTTGGCGAGAAATTAACGGTAGTGGGCAATGTGTTGTCGGTGGACAAGAAAAACAGCAAAGTGCGCGTGCAGGGTGTTGAGCATACGATGAATTTGAAAGTAAATGACCCAGAGCAATTGAAATTGATCAAGAAAGGCGATCAAATCAAAGCGACTTACACCCATGCTTTTGCAATGATGGTAAACGCAGCTAAATAAGCTGAGCTATTGCAGAATATGTCGATCAAAGCCCCGTACGCGGGGCTTTTTTCATGTTAGGTAATTCAAAGCCCCATCGCGCATCTGTGTGCTCATATTGAAAGTCTTGAAAAATAGCGACACCCGATTGCTCGGGTATCGCGTTAAGGCTTTAATAGTTGTTTTTAATCACGCGGAAGGGATAGTTGGCGGCTTTGTATTTGCCGACGCTACGCTTAGGTAATTTAACCTTTTCCTGCGGCAGCGCTTCGTAGGGAACTTGCTCCAAAAGATGGCGGATCACATTCAGGCGAACGCGCTTTTTATCTTCGGAATGAGCCACAAACCAGGGAGCCCATGAGCTATCGGTGCTAGCAAACATGGCATCACGGGCTTCGGTGTATTCATCCCAGCGATTAAACGATTTAACATCCATCGGTGAGAGTTTCCATACCTTGCGTGGATCATCAATACGATCGCGCAGACGTCGCTCTTGTTCTTCTGGTGTCACCTCTAGCCAGTATTTCAATAAAATTATGCCCGATTCAACCATGAAACGTTCTGCCATTGGCACGGATGCAAGAAATTTGGTGCTCTGCTCCGGAGTGCAAAAGCCCATCACTTTTTCCACACCGGCGCGGTTGTACCAGCTACGATCAAAAATCACCACTTCGCCTGCTGCAGGTAGATGATTCATATAGCGCTGGAAATACATCTGGGTTTTTTCGCGGTCAGTCGGTGCAGGCAGAGCCACCACGCGGAACACACGCGGGCTAACTCGTTCGGTGATGGCTTTAATAGTGCCACCTTTGCCTGCACCATCCCGACCTTCAAAGATAATGCAGACTTTGAGCCCTTTTGCGACTACCCATTGCTGCAGTTTAACCAGCTCGCCGTGCAAGTTTTTTAGCTCTTTTAGATAGGCTTTGTTGTCTAATTGAGTTGGCGGTGTGACGTCTGAGGACGTATTTTCTAGTTTCTTGAGGCTTTTTTTCATGTAATTTTCCTTTCAGGAATCCACTTCCCTGTTGAGCTTACTATGACACATTTTGCAATAAATGGCGCAATTTAAGCGATTCAACCCGCTCTTTGGTGGCGAGTTTAAGTCGTGGCGCGCCAGCGAACGAGCATAAATCAATCATGAATAGAGCTTCAGGTTTGCTACGTAGACCCCATTTTGGGGCCAAAATGGTCATTACTTCGTCTGATGAATTTGCAACAGAAAAAAGCCCCAGGATTGCGTATCCGTGGGGCTTTTGATCAGGGCTAAGTGTTATTTTTGCGCTGGCTCAGCAACAAACACTTCAACCCGACGATTTTGCGCACGCCCCGCTACGCTGTCGTTACTGGCAACCGGCGAACTTGAGCCCAGACCATCAATACTCATCCGTTGGCTGGCAACACCCATCCCCGCCAGATAATTGCGCGTTGCCGCCGCGCGATTGACCGACAATGGATTATTAACCGCATCGCTGCCAGTGCTATCGGTATGGCCGACAATCCGTACAAGGGTGACTGCGTTTTGATTCAGGGTTTGTGCCAAGCGATTCAGTACCGGCTGCATATTGGGTTTGATGTTGGCCTTGCCAATGTCAAATGAGAAATCCGCTGGGATTTCAATTTTCAATTCATTATTGGCCGTTTGCGATACTTCAATGCCAGTGCCTTGGGTGGCTTGTTCCATTGCTTGTTTTTGTTTTTCCATATTCGACGACCACAAATACGCGCCTAATGCACCCGCTGCGGCACCAATCGCCGCATCTCGGCCAGTATGGTTTCCTTTGCTTGCCTTGCTCACCGCTGCGCCAGCAGCAGCGCCACCCAGCGCGCCAAGTAATGTATTTTCGGTCGTAGACATATTTGCGCAGCCCGTGATGACCAAGCTCAACGCTAATAAAGTCGGTAATAAAGCGCGTTTCATAATAAATCCTTCGTATATAAATTGATATACGCCCATCAAACCACACTCTTATGCCAATTCGCTATCAAAAAATACCAAAGTAAAGGTGAGATCTTTCACATCAACAAGAGGCCGCCTTCCAATATCACGACGCAGATCGAGACATAAAAGTAGCAAGTCCTTGATTTTGCTTACCGAATATTACAAACATTGCTACCATTCAACGATACAAATTGCTTTCAATGAAAGTCCATGATCCTCCCCCTAAAAACAAAACGTTTTATTTATGGTTCATGGCTGGCACTGGTCGTTCTGAGCTTTAGCCTTTATACAATGTTCTGGTGGCAAAGCCAGCAAATTCTGCACGCCCAAAAACACAATCATATTGCCCAGCAAGTTGCCCAGCTACAAGCACAAGCTGATACCGTGCTGGAGAGTTTTTCTGCTTTTCAGTCCAGACAAACCTTCCCACACGACAAATCAATTCGGCCTTTTGCAGAGCTGCTGCTAAAACGCAATCCACACATCTATTGCCTACAAACCGTGCAACGTGTTACCCATGCCGAGGTGAGCGGTTTGGAGCGCACCATGCGCGCTGCGGGCTACCATGGATTTCAAGTGCATGATTTTGATTATGATAAAACGCGCAAAACAACGCCACTCAAGGTACGCGACGTTCATTTTCCCATCGTATTTATGGAGCCTTTGCCGCGTGAAGCAACGGATGTGCTGGGGCTAGATGTCAATGCGATTCATTTTCTAAGCCCGCAACTGCAAAACTCTGGCAATCAAGTCCGAGCGTGGAGTACTGGGCCATTTAAGTTGATTGAAGGCGATATTGCCTATGGACTGACGATTCCTGTTTACCAGTTGGGCGGGCAACACGCGGATCAAAGCTGGCCCTTGTATGCAGGCTTGGTGCTGAAGGCCAAAGATTTGATGCCGAAATTACACGATTTTCCCGCTGGCTGGCAGGTTCGGATGGAATACATCGGCTCAGTAACAACCCAACAAAAGCAATTATTTGATATTTTCTCGCCAGGTGAGCTGCTTTGGATCAACAAACTATTGCCAAGGATAGAAATTTCATCGCCGATTGCTTCGGATTCACAGCCGTTTAAACTACATACCCAGCAGCAATTGTTATGGCTAAATTGGTTCGGTTTAGTGCCTTTGATGATGGCAACATTCTTGCTGTTACTCTTGTTGCTGGCGCTGCGTTGGCAGTACAGCGAACGCTTGCGCCGCATCACAGTGCAAAGGCATAAAAATCAACTCCACCGCTGGGCGACTCAAGATCGCCTTACGCGCTGTGCGAACCGACAAAATTTTGATCAACGTATGACCCTCGCCAGCAAAAGCCGCATTCCATTTACTTTGGTTTATTTGGATTTGAATTATTTCAAGCCAATTAACGATCAATATGGCCACTTGGCGGGCGATGCGGTGTTGGTTGAAATCGCACAGCGTTTACGCCGCACAGTACGGAGCCAAGATTTAGTCGCCCGCTGGGGCGGTGATGAATTTGCAATTTTGGTCGTCGGTTTGAGTGATAACGAGCGCTGCGCAGCACTACGGCAAGCGCTACTCGAAGCCTTAGCGCCACCATTTATGTGGCAATCGCACGCTTTGACGCTATCGGCCAGTATTGGTATGGCCAGCTTCCCAGCCGAAGCCGATAACGTGACTGAATTGCTGCAATTGGCCGATAAGAGAATGTATCGTCACAAATCGGCGACGCGAAAGGTGCCAATTGAAATTTAGTCGGCCGATGTATTGCTAGCCAGCCATTATTTAATAATGCTTGGATAGCAATACCCAGCCAAATCATCTCAGTACCACATCAGCACCTCACCTAAAAACCCCAGCTTACTTCCCCTTCACCAGCGCCATAATCTCAGCTGGATTCAATGTACTGGCGCGTTTTTGGATTTCGGGTAAGTACTGCGTCTGCAAGTTTTTGGCCGGTTCAATCGTTTCTTGGAAGCTTTGTTTGAGCAAGGCCGCACTCATAGTGCGCCCGCCTGCGTAATAGCGTTTCGTCACTTGGCCCAGCGCATAAGTACTAGCGAAAGAAAACGCCATGCCGGTGGCGGCGCCGCCTATCGTTGCGCCCCATTTTCCGCCTACTTTCCCAAACAGGCCGCCCATCAATTTGCGGCCAAATTGTTCTAAGTATTGCGAAG
>CAUPHX010000232.1:0-5614 GCA_963511125.1 uncultured Deefgea sp.
GAAAAAACCCCGCTTATTAATCATAGGCTGTGGCGATGTGGTTCGCCGTGCATTGCCGTGGTTAAAACTCCATTTTACGGTGTATGCAACTGCACGCAGCACTGAATCAGCGCTTCAGCTAAATACCTTGGGTATTAGGCCAATCCATGCCGATTTGGATCAACCCAAAACGTTGGCAAGGCTGGCAGGGATCGCTCAATTTTTAATTCACAGCGCGCCGCCCGGCCAAAGCCAAGGCGATGCCAGAACGCGGGCGCTCATTGCGGCACTGAGCCGCCCCAAGATAAAACGGAATCAAATTTTACCACAGCGCTTGCATCGTGCTGTTTACATCAGCACCACCGGCGTTTATGGCGATGGTGCTGGCCAGTGGATGAATGAAATTCAGCCATTACACGCCAAATCAGCCCGTGCATTACGCCGCGTTGACGCTGAAACTCAGCTACGCAACTGGGCTGCTCGCCACGCGGTACGCTTGAGCATTTTACGCGCGCCCGGAATTTATGCTGCAGATCGACTCCCGCTCGAGCGAATTCGCCGTGCTGAGCCTGTTTTACATGCCGATGAAGACAGTTATAGCAATCATATTCATGCCGACGATTTAGCCCGCGCGCTGTGTCTCGCTTTGTTTCGAGGTCTGCCACTGCGTACTTATAATATTGTCGATGATCAGCCGCATAAGATGGGCGATTATTTTGATCAAATTGCGGATTATGCCGACCTTCCCCGCCCACCACGAATTAGCCGTGCCGCAGCACAAACTCAGCTTTCTCCAGCCCTGCTTTCCTACCTGAACGAATCACGTCAAATCAGCAATACACGTGCAAAACGGGAACTCCAACTCAAATTAACCTACCCAACCCTAAGTGAATTCTTATTTACGCAATGAAAACATGACCTATTTGCAACAACTTAAGTCGTTGGCTTATCACCGCTGAACTAGAAAAAATGGCGGCATAGCTACCGTCGGGCAACAAAATTGAGATCATCATTTTTTTGTCATAATTTTTTAATGGTTTATCATTTTTAAATTTCACAATCCTTATGTATGCTGACATACAAATTAATAAGGATGATACAAATGGCTGCGACTTTAATCCCGCTGGGACTTATCCTAGCTTTTGTTGGTTATTTATTTTACTGCTGGTGGGCGGATCGCACAGCGCCGGGCGCACCAAGATCGAACGCCGATGAAGTGCATTTCAATCCATACCTTTACACTCACGCCAAGCAATTTTGCGAGCACAAAAAAAAATACCCACAATGAGCCAATCTCACCTCACTCAAAATTAATAACTAAATGCAAGGTATCTACTTGCAGCCTAATTTTTACAAAGCCTAGCAAGCAATACATGTCATTCGCTCTCTTGCCAATACCCGTTGTAGCGCAGCAAAACAATCACGGTCAATCGCATGCTCCACCATGCCCTGCATGATTTCCAAAGTATGCTCCGGCGAATTGGCGGCGTGATAAGGTCGTTCTGCGCTAATGGCATCAAAAATGTCCGCTACTGTAATAATCCGTGTTTCCAGACGAATCTGCGGCGCACTCAATCGGCGTGGATAGCCATTGCCATCGAGTCGCTCATGATGCGCCCCCGCTACGATGGCAAGCTCGTCAAATTGCGCAATCTTGCCCAGAATTTCTTCGGTTAAACGCGCATGCTGCTGCACCGCGCGAAATTCATCCTCGCTTAATTTGCCGGGCTTTTCCAAAATATGACTGCTCACGCCTAGTTTGCCGACGTCATGCAATAAGGCCGCTCGTTTAATCCACAGACATTGCTCGGCAGGCAAACCCAATTCTTGCGCGATTAATTCGGCATAAAAACCAACGCGCTCTGAATGACCCGCGGTAAAAGGGCTTTTCGCATCGACCACCTGCCCAAACGCCGATGCAATATCGCCCATATAGTCATCGTCAAGGGGGAGCGTAAACTGAGCGGGTTCCAAAGCTTGCACCGCGACCGCAATCTGCGGATGACTCAAAGTTTGCCAAAACGCAGCATCCCTTGAAACGACTTCGAATGCCGTGACCAATTCAGGATCAAACCACAACCCGGCGCGTTGTTGAATTTCCTGCAAGGCGGCGTGTTGTCCGTGTGAAAAATGAAATACATCGATCACTTGCGCCAGTAAAGCAATGCGCGCGTTCAGCGGAATTGCAACGCCGCGCAAAGCCTCTGGCCGACCCGTGCCATCCCAATGCTCATCGAGCGAATGGATTCCCAAAGCCACAGACTCTGGAAAGCGCAATTGCCGCGCAATTCGTGCCCCACGGTCGCAGCGCGTTTGAATCAGCTCTTGGGCAATCGCATCGCCGTGACGCATGATATTGAGGATGGCGGTCAGGCGTTTGGTCCAACTTTCATTACGCCCGGTATGTTCAAAAACAAATCCCAGCACCTGCGACACATTACTGCCAACGAGCTTAAAGTTGCGCTTAAAGCTCTGATCATCGGTCAAATACAGCTCGCAAATTCGCGCGGCATTACTACTACAACCCAAATCTTTGAGTAATAAGGTGTAATACAAAGCCCAAATGGCTTGCTCATCCATCCCGAGCTGTCGCCCAATATGCACGCCAATCCAACAACAACGTACACAATGCCCTTCGGGCTGCCCCTCGGTCATGTCTAAGGCATACGACAACGCCCCCAATAATTCAGCTAATTTCAAATTGTCAGCCATTATTGCTCCTGTCTATTGCCTTGCAGCATAGACAAAAATGCGAGCAAAACCGAGTTCTACGTGCCACGCCACTCGGCACATCAACGTCGAGTTTAAACACTGGCACAGTGCAGCAAAAACTAAGGCTAACAATCTGACTAATTATTAGCTATGTTGCTGATACCAGCAGCGAGGCGTTAAACCATGTTACTCAAGTCCACTCCATCCGATTTATTGCATTCACTGGCAGAGCTTACCGGCCTTATCGATCGCGATGATTTAGCCGCCAGCCTGTGCTTAACCTTATTTGAAATGCTGCAAGCTGACACGATGGATTTTTATCGGGTATTCCATCGCAGCAAACAATTGCCTTCGCTGCATTTATTAGTGGAATTTGATCAACAAGGCATCCGCCAGCATTCGATTGAGCAATTGCGCAGCAAACACCCCCAAGAACCCATCGCGCCCGATGGATTTTTGGCCAGTGCACTGCACAACAACGGCGCGCTGGCCATCGACACTAGCGGTTTTCGAGTTGTTTTGTGTTTACGCCGCGAAACCGAGCTGTACGCCTTGCTCGACCTTACCCTCAGCCATGGCTTGTCGCCCGCCGATCTGCGCATGCTACAAGGCTTTGTGCGAATTTATGAGAACCACATTGCGCTACTCGATTACGGCGAAACCGACACCTTGACCGGATTACTGAATCGGAAAACACTAGAGCGACAATTTCTAAAGATTGTCACTGCGCTGCAAAACCTACCCTCCAGCCAACCGCTGCAGCAACTCAACCGAGACGCGGGCGCAGCTTATTTCTTTTTAGTGGTGCTGGACATCGACCACTTTAAGCGCGTGAACGACAAGTTTGGGCATTTATTCGGCGATGAAGTGCTGTTAACCGTGTCGCAAATCATGCGGCAATGTTTTCGCGAAATTGATTATTTATTTCGCTTTGGCGGCGAAGAATTTGTCGTCATTTTAGGGCCGCAAACTCGCGACAGTGTCGCCATCGCACTCGATCGATTCCGTGAAGCGGTTGCCAGCCATGATTTCGCCCAAATCGGCACCATCACCATCAGCGGCGGCATCACCGATATCCGGCCGTATGAAGTCCTCAGCATCACGCTAGGACGCGGCGATCTGGCCCTTTATGCAGCCAAAGACGGCGGCCGCAATCAAATGGTATTTTTTGATTCACTACCAGAAAATGAAATTGAAAGTGGCAGCGATGAGTTGTTTTAGGGTATATGGATGCATGCATTAATATAAATAGCACATACCGATATACCCATAACATAGGCACGATGTCATTCACACCAAGGCAAGACGCTAATCCTGCCAATACGCCTCAACCCACTCGCCCTGCCGCATTGATCACCCCGACTCATCACCCGACACAATCTCGATATTAATCATGGCAACGCGCCAAGTTGAGTTGCAATAATCGCTTGAGGATTTCAGCGTCGGGCATTTCCGCGCTGTAATCGCTCCAACCGTAGGCTTGCGCCACGGCGGTGTCGAGTGCTTCTTGCCGTAAACGGAAAGGCGTTGGCATTTCATTGTAGAGATTGGTCAATGTGCGTTTTTTCCACGCGGCGGCATGTTCGGGTTTGGCTTCGACCCTTTTTGGTAAACCCACCGCAACTTCTGGCGGTGTACTAACCCAATCCACCCATTCAGCCGGATTAAGCCAAGCTTCACGCCATGACTCCAATACTTCAGCGGCCCTGGCGATTGCAGGAAATTGTTCAGTTAACTCAGCCGGAGACAAGTCAAAGCCGTAATCATTGGGGAAGGGAAAGGTTTCGAAACACATCGACGAGTTGTAACGTGGGTCATTACCCAGCCCCATGCGCCCACCTTTTGCAACAGCCCAAACAGCATGAATTTTGGAAGACAACAACCCAAATGTAGCAAAGTCACCATAGGGGAAAACAATTAAGCTGTGCTCTGGCGCAACTTCGACAGGAAAACGCACAAAAAACCGATGTTTGGCCGTTTCAACGGTGGCGATGTAATGCGTCTGGTTTTTTAATGCCGCGCGCAACTCTGGACGACGACGGCCATGTATCCACCATTTTTCCGCTCGTACAGCTTCACGGTTGCCAAGTCGGGTTGGCTTCACTGTTTGCTCTACATATGCGAACGGTTCGAGATAATCAGCGGCGTCCAGCATCTCCATACCAGAAAAATCAACCACCCAGTTACCTGCCCAGCGTTTGGTAATATCGTTGCCGTTGTAAATCGGGCGAACGACGTCGCTACTCGGACGCTGATTGGTATTGCCACCGCGTTGCAGCCACTGCAAGGCCGTTGCGCTATCCACTTTGAACGGGCCAGCCAAACACAAACCAAAAAACGAGCGCTTTTTATTCGCTTCCAAGGGCTGTGCGATCGTCAAATCCATACTATTTCCAGCTTCGCTGGCCGTCAGATCGGCATGAATTTCACCCACCGTATCGCCATTGAGGTGAATCGTCGCCGATTCGCCAAAACACACCAAGCTCACTCGCACATCCGCGCCATCATTGACCCATTCTTCATCAGACCAAGCGTTAAAAATCTGAGTACTGGCAATGATTTGCTCCAGAATCACACGATTGCGTTTCTGCCGGATCGAATTGGTGCTGACCAAGCCAGCGGCGCGAGCCTGAGCACTTTCAATTTGCTGACGTGCTTTTTCAAACCAATACATGACCAAATCCGCACCACCGGGTACTTTGCCCTCATAACACTGACGCAAGGAATTAACATACTCATCACCCAATTCACTGCGCATTACTTTATCGCCCAAAAACGGCGGATTGCCGACGATGACGTCACAGCGAGGCCAAATGCTTTCACTTCCCCCTTTATCAAAGGGGGATTGGGGATTTTGCAGTTGCACGTCACCAGCAGTGCCGAAATCCCCCCTGCCCCCCTTTGTCAAAGGGGGGACTGCGTC
>CAUPHX010000233.1:0-5590 GCA_963511125.1 uncultured Deefgea sp.
CTGCATCGAGTGTAGGCGGTGTAGTTTTCTTTTCATAAGACTATTTTTGGTCTGTCGACTTAACTAAATTCCCATGATGCTAGCATTGGCGGTTCGCGATTGCACCTAAAGCCATGTAGGGCGGGACGTGACCCGCGCTGAAATGGCGTTTTGATTCATATTTTGGTGGGTTACGCCCTTTGGCTAACCCACCCTACACATTAACAATTCATCACCGCTTCGTAATCTCATCCCAGACCTTATTCAGTCGCTTCATCGACACTGGATAAGGCGTTTTGAGTTCTTGCGCAAACAATCCAATCCGTAACTCTTCAACCATCCATCTAAACGGAAGTAGGGTAGAAGTATCGCGTCCTTCGCGTTGCCATTTGTCGATTTCAGCGATATACCTTTTCATTAATTCATTGATTTCGCCACCGCGCTGGCCATCTTTGGATGGATTGATCGAGCGTTTTTCGAGGCGTAATTTCATCGCTTTGATATACAGCGGCAAGCGCGGTAATTGCTCCCACGGCGTGGCGGCCAGAAAGCCTTTGAAAATCAAGCTGTCTAATTGCGCTTTGAGCTCATTTTGGAACGCACCGCCTTTGGCTAGTTGCCCGCTAATGGCGACGTAATCGGGGGCGATCTCGGACAGAATGCGCAGCACGCCATCTCGAACCGAGGGCAAGCGCACCCGCGCGCGGCTTTTTTGTTCGTTGAAATCTTTCAGTTTGCGCGGCGCTTCGTCGTCCCCGAGAAACGCGCGATTGCAAATACACGCCACCACATCGGCCATCAGTTCATCGCTATTGCCAAACGAGCGAAAGTGAATCGCCAGCTGATTAAAGTTGGGTAGGCTTTTTGGTAGTTGCTTCAGATGATCTTTCAGTTCAAGTTGCAACAGGCGGATGACGCCAGCGCGGTGCGCTTCGTTGGCGGCGTGCTCGGTATCAAATAGACGAATCGACACCGTATCGGTTTCATCGTCTGGCACGAGGCCCGGATAGCCGGTCATCGCTTTGCCGTGGCGTTTGAAACTGAGTTTGGCGGGTAGGTCGCCAAAATCCCATTTGGTAATGCCGGATTTCTCAATGCCCGTGGTTTCATCGGCCGTATCGCGGAATGTCAGTTGCGCGGCTTCGCCGAGCTGAGCGCGAATCGCGATCAAATCGCGGCCTTGCGCCAGCTCTTGCCCAGCGTCGTCGACGACGCGGAAATTCATTCGTAAATGCAGCGGTAAGTCGGTTTGACTGAATTCATCGGCACTAACCGGCTGGCCAACGCCACGGGTGGTGCACTGCGCCAGTTGCGGTAGCAGCGGTTCGTCGCGACTGGCCGTTTCTAATGCGGTGAGCATTTTGGTCGCAAATTCCGGAACGGGTACGCAGAGGCGACGAGTCGATTTGGGCAGCGATTTAATCAAAAGCGTAATTTTTTCACGGATTAAGCCGGGCACCAGCCAGTCAAACGTCGCGTGATTGACGCGATTGAGCAAATGCAGCGGCAGCGTCATTGTGACGCCGTCGAGCACATGTCCCGGCTCAAAGCGATACGACAGCGGTAGTTTGATGTCGTGGACGCGGATGAATTCTGGGTATTGCTCTTCGGTCACCGCCGCCGCACTGTGCTGCATCAGGTCGTCTTTTTGCAGGTAGAGCAGTTGCGGATTGAGCTTTTCTGCGCCTTTTCGCCAAGCTTCAAAGCCTGCGCCATTGACGATGTCGTGCGGAATGATTGCATCGAAAAAAGCGAAGAGGGCGTTTTCATCGACCAAGACGTCTTGGCGGCGCGTTTTGTGCTCTAGTTCTTCCACATCGAGCAACATCGCAAAGTTGTGATCGAAAAACTTGGCTTTGCTGTTGTAGTTAAAACGCACCAAGGCTTCGCGGATAAACATCTCGCGGGCTTCAACGGGATTGATACTCCCGAAGTGTATCGTCCTGCGCGCCACAATTGGCAAGCCATACAGCGTAATACGTAGCGATGCATTGACTTGCGCGTTGTCTTTGCTCCAATGCGGGTCAAAGTATTGTTTCTTGATCAGATGCGGGGCGAGTTTCTCGATCCATTCAGGCTCAATCGCGGCGACGCAGCGCGCGTAGAGTTTGCTGGTTTCGACGAGTTCCGCCGCGACGATCCATTTTGGTCGCGCTTTTTTCAGGCTAGAGCCGGGAAACACATTAAATTTAATGCCACGCGCGCCGAGGTATTCGTCGTTTTCTGGCTGCTTAAAGCCCAAATTGCCGAGTAGGCCCGTAATGAGTGCTTTATGAATTTGCTCAAACGTCGCCGGTTTTTCATTCAAGCGAAATGCGGCATGGCGGTTGCGCGAATCGCTGTTCTCATCGCTAATGACCATGTCAGATAATTGCGTGTGCAGCTCGCGCCATTCGCGCAAACGCAAGTAGGACAAGAAATTTCGGTGGCAATCTTGCACCAACTGGCGATTAGTCGTTTTATCCGCCAACAGCTTTTCAAAGAACTCCCACAGGCGCAGATAAGAGAGGAAATCGGATTTTTCTTCGTTGAATTTGGCATGCGCTTGATCGGCCGCCGCGCGCGCTTCATACGGGCGCTCGCGGGGGTCTTGCAATGACAACCCTGAAGTAATAATCAGCATTTCTTTCAAGCAGCCCTCATCACGGCCCGCCAACAGCATCCGGCCAACGCGCGGATCGACTGGCAGTCGCGAGAGCTGCCGACCAATTTCAGTGAGGGTATCGCTGTCATTCACTGCACCTAATTCGCGTAGCTGTTTATACCCATCAGAAATGAGTTTGCTCGACGGTGCTTCTAAAAATGGGAAGTCAACCACATTGCCGAGTTTGAGCGCGGCCATTCGCAAAATCACGCCGGCTAAGCTCGAGCGGGTAATTTCAGGGTCGGTAAATTCTGAACGCAGTAAAAAATCTTGCTCTGAATAGAGGCGTACACAAATACCGCTAGCGACACGGCCGCAACGACCAGCACGTTGCCGTGCCGAGGCTTGCGAGATTTTCTCGATTAAGAGTTGCTCAACTTTCGCGCGTGGGCTGTAGCGGTTAATCCTTGCTTGGCCGCTATCGATGACATAACGAATACCGGGTACCGTCAGTGAAGTCTCAGCCACATTGGTCGCCAGCACGATACGTCGCCCTGTGCTGCTCGGGCGGAAAATGCGTTGCTGATCTTCATTGGATAATCTGGCGAATAGCGGCAGGATTTCAGCGTCGCGCAGTTTGGCTTTTCTGAGTTCTTCGGCGGTTTCGCGAATCTCGCGCTCGCCCGGTAAAAACACCAGCACATCGCCGCTACCATCTTTGCGCCACAACTCATCCACCGCTTGGGCGATGGCTTCTTCCATCTCGATTTCTTGGTCGTCTTCGTCTTTGCTGGATAGTTCTTTGTAACGCACTTCAACGGGGAAGGTACGGCCAGAGACTTCAAGTACCGGCGCATTATTGAAATGCTTGCTGAAACGATCCGAATCAATCGTCGCCGAGGTGACGATGACTTTGAGGTCGGGGCGGCGCGGTAACAGTTGCTTCAAGTAGCCGAGCAAAAAGTCGATGTTCAAGCTGCGTTCGTGCGCCTCGTCGATGATGATGGTGTCGTACTGATTTAAGAAACGATCTGATAGCGTTTCGGCGAGCAAAATCCCGTCGGTCATCAACTTGATGTAGCTTGATGGTGAGCTTTTGTCGGTAAAGCGGACTTTATAGCCGACGATGGTGCCAGTTTCGGATTTTAGCTCTTGTGCGATGCGGCTGGCGACTGAGCGTGCGGCCAAGCGGCGTGGTTGCGTGTGACCAATCAAGCCATGCACGCCACGACCGAGTTCTAGACAAATTTTGGGCAGCTGTGTGGTTTTACCCGAGCCGGTTTCACCACAGACGATGACGACTTGGTGCTTGGCAATTGCGGCTTTCAGTTCGTCGCGGCGTTGATTGACGGGTAGGCTGTCGTCATATTCGGGAATCGGGAGTTTTTCGCGCCGCAATGCAGTTTTGGCTTGCGATTTGGCGATGCCTGCGATTAAGTCGGCATGCTGCTGCGCAAAGTCTTGCTGTTTTTTCTGCCGCTCGCTGCATTGCTGTAGCAGGCGAGACAGCGAGTGAAAATCGTTAGATTGGCAGTCAGCGAGTTGTGTGCGCAGGGCGCGAAAGTCCAGATTCATTGCAGCGGCGGCTTTAAAGGCACTAAAGCCGCGATTTTACCATGTACCGCCGCAAGCTTTATCAGAAACGATGCTCATTGCAGCGTGACGAGATGCGTGTTTTGATTGCCGCGGTCTACTTTATGTAGCGCGCAGTCAATCGCTTGGCCTTCAATGTTTTTTAGGTGGGTGAGGTTGGCGTATTGATGTTCACCTTGGGCGAATTGGCTGATGCATTCACCAATCAGTTTTTCTGCTGAAACGCCTAATCGATTGCAGGCGGCAAGATTGGCAAACTGAATAATCTCATTTTCAACCAATAAGAATGCCTGTGGTAATACATCGGCCATCGCGCGCACCAAATGACTTATGCCGACTTGAGCTTGTTCGGCTTCTTTGAGGTGGGTGATATCGATGGCAATCGTCAGAATATAAACTTGTCCTTCGCGTTCCAATGGCATTTTGGTGAGATCAAACCAGTGGGTTCGGCCATTGTTGAGGGTACAGTGGTCTTCAAGGCGAACCGTGTTGCCATGCAATAAAACTTCAGCGTCTCCATTAGAGAGTATGGCGGTATCTTCATCTAGGCCCATGTGGGATTGGACTAGTAGCTCATGCCCCAGTAGTGATTGGGTCGCTTGGTTGACCAACAAAAAGCGTTTGTGTTGATCACGAACGAAGATCAAGCTTGGATTTACATCCAAGATTTGTTGCGTGAACATTTGTTGTTGAAATAGCGCCGTTTCAATCGCTTTGGTGCTTGAAATATCACGGATGATCACGACGCAACTGCGAGAAGTCAGCGGCGAGAGGCGCGCCTCAAAGGTGAGTTCGGTATTGTCGAGCTGATACTCAAACCGTTGTGGGGCTTGTGTATTTTGAATTTTAATTAAGCATTCTAAAAATTGACGCGAAACTCGTGCAGGAAAGAGTGAGGCCAACTTGGTTTGCTCAATGCCATCAGGATGAGTTTCACGAAGCGCTTGATTTTGTGCACTGACACGGCGACTGGCGTAATCAATAGTCCAGATTAAATCGGGTAGCGCGACTAAAGCTTCTGATGCTGCCGCTGGCGGCACGATGGTGGTGTGGCGAAACAGCGTTGGTTTTTCTTTTTTGGACTTTAATACCACTTGGGTGTAGGTCAATGAGACCAATAATAGGAAAAGGCTGAGTGAAATTGAAATCTGACTAATAATATTTAATTGACTTTCCGTCATAGAAAATATCAATAAAATGAATAAACTAAGAGCGATGGCAATATAAACAAGAATACGCGCTTGTTTGTTTTTGCTACTAATCACCCAGTTTGATGGTGAGATTTTATAAGTCATAAGCAATCAGCGAATGCCATTGGTATTAGTGTAATTACTACCAATATTAACGTGAAAGATGATTCTTAGATATGTTTTTTTGGGATTTTGCTACAAGAACTGACAAGGGGTTGGCGGAGTGGACGGGACTCGAACCCGC
>CAUPHX010000234.1:0-5526 GCA_963511125.1 uncultured Deefgea sp.
CAAATACTTCAGCAAAAGAGCGCACCATCCGCCCTAATACGGTTAGCAACGCTAGCGGCACCAATCAAGTTGCCTCCCCCAAATCCCCGCAAGTCGTGCTATGGATCATGCCGCGCTGCGGCAAAGAGTGCGATGACGCCGTTGCGCTGCTCGATAGCCGAAAAATCATGTATGACGTCAAAACAGCAGACCCTAGCAAAGAAGCAACGATGATCGAGTTTTTCAGTGTTTCGGGCACCCTACAACAACGCCCGCCCATGCTGGTGATTGGTCAAGAGGTGCTTAAAGAATGGAATAGCGCAGCTTGGCATGCGGCCATCAGCAAAGCTGGATTTACACGACCCCGTGACAAATAAATAAGCCTTACTCAACAAAATCAACCCAATAAGCCAAATATTACCCAGCACTACTAGGGCTAACGCCACTTGTGAAGATATCAAGGATCTGGACAATCCGTCTTTATGACAATTCAAAGAGTCCACCATGTCGACACGTGATAACTGGGGTTCAAAATTAGGTTTTATTCTTGCCGCTTCCGGCTCTGCTGTGGGCTTAGGCGCGATCTGGAAATTTCCGTACGTTGCGGGTCAAAATGGCGGCGGCGTTTTCCTGCTGATTTATTTAGCTTGCGTACTTAGCGTCGGCATCGCGATGGTACTGGCAGAAATGAGCATCGGCCACATCGCAAAACAATCAGCCACCACCGCTTATCGCTCGTTGAAGGGCGGTCTTTGGCCGTGGGCTGGTCGGCTTTCGGTGGTTTGCATCTTCTTAGTTTTATCGTTTTATTGTGTTGTGGGTGGCTGGAGTTTGGCGTATTTATGGCACTCCATCACCGGTGAAGTTCTGACCCAAGACACCAAAGTTTTAGGCAATATATTCAATGATTTTATTGGTGACCCACTACAAAGCATTGCTTATACCACTGCATTTTTAGCAGCAACCGTTGCGATTGTGCTGGGTGGCGTACAAAAAGGCATTGAGCGCACCAGCAAAGTATTGATGCCTGCGCTATTTATTTTGATGCTGATTATCATTGCCCGCGTTTTGACATTGCCCAATGCAATTGAATGGGTGATGTATTTTATCACACCCGATTTTACAAAGATTAACGGCCCAATGCTAATCGAAGCAGTGGGCTTGGCGATGTTTTCACTATCGATCGGCTGCGGCACGATGATCGCTTATGGCTCCTACGTTGATACTGAAACCAAATTACCAGGCGCAACGCTTTGGATTTCATTGCTCGCAGTATTAGCGTGTATTTTGGCGGGTTTGATGGTGTTGCCTGCTGTGTTTGCCTTTGGAATTGATCCATCCGCAGGCCCTGGATTAACGTTTATTACGATGCCAGCCATTTTTTCGCAAATGCCTGCTGGGCAATTTTTTGCAATTTCATTTTTCCTGCTACTGATCTTTGCCGCGATAACGTCATCAGTCTCTCTACTGGAACCCATTGTGGCTTTCTTGATGGATGAATATGCTGTTGAACGCAAAAAAGCGACGTATTCGATTTTTGCCACCGTGTTTTTCATGAGCATTCCAGCGGCACTTTCTTTTGGCGTTTTAGCTGACTTTAAACTCTTCGGTAAAAATCCATTTGACCTAATGGACTACGCTGCCTCAAATGTCATGATGCCTGCGGGTGGATTATTAGCGACACTGTTTGTCGGCTGGGCAATTTGGCCGCGTATTCAGCACTCACTCACCGCACAGGGTTCGGCCAAGATTTTGCCCGCCTTCCGTACGATTTGTGCTGTTGTTGCACCGGTTTTGATTAGTATTGTTTGGATCCACAATCTGTAACAGCAAGTTAAAAGCAGCGAGTGCTATCATGACGACTCGCTGCTTATAAACTGATCTCGTGAAGCCAGACCACTATACTATCCAGCCAATTGGTTTTATCGGCACACCCTTTGCCGATAAATTTGGCATTCCTCGCCAGCCGAGTTTGGCACCCCATGCTATCGGCACGCTTAAACTGATTTCACCCTACAATCACGCCGACTGCGTACGTGGTTTAGCTGATTTCTCCCACGTTTGGCTTAGTTTTATTTTTCATGAAGTCGCCGGAAAATGGTCGCCAACAGTGCGCCCTCCCCGCTTAGGTGGCAACGAAAAAATCGGCGTTTTTGCCAGCCGTAGTCCATTCCGACCGAATTCACTCGGCCTATCCTTAGTGCAACTGCTTGATATCGACACCCAAAATGGCGTGACCTTGCGTTTTTCTGGCGTAGATTTAGTCGATCAAACGCCCATTATTGACATCAAACCCTACATTCCTTTTGTCGAAAGCCAGCGCGATGCGCGCAGTGGCTTTGTTGCTGGGCAACCGCCACGACTTGATGTTGAATTTAGTGCTTTGGCACTACAACAAATCGAAAATACATCCGCTGCCAATTTAATCGACTTAATTAGCGAAGTATTAGCCCAAGACCCACGACCAGCCTACGCTAGCGATCCATACCGCACCTATGGCATTCGTCTTTACCAATTTGATGTTAAATGGCGTTGTGACGGTGCAACTGCTTTCGTCCTCGCCTTGGAATCTATATGACCCTCAGCCCCCCCTTCAAACTTGGCAGTTTCATTGTCGCCCTCAGCCTCTTAACCGCGTGTAATAGCAATCCACCCACGCCGATTGTCACGCCAATACCCACTAAACCGCCGGTAAAAATCAAAGTCGGACTGGCCCTCGGCGGCGGCGCTGCCAAAGGCTTTGCCCATATTGGGGTGATCAAAATGCTAGAAGCCAACGGCATCAAAATCGAAGTCGTCTCAGGCACCAGCGCAGGTAGCGTCGTTGGCGCTATGTACGCCAGCGGCATGGATGCATTTGCGTTGCAAGAACGCGCATTTAGTCTGGATGAAAGCCAAATTCGCGACGTGAATCTCATCGGTGGCGGCTTGGTGAAAGGACAAAAACTGCAAGATTATGTGAATCAATTGGTTGGCAACAAACAAATTCATCAATTTCCCAAGCCTTTCTCTGCGGTTGCGACCGAGCTAGAGACTGGCAACCGCGTGGCATTTAACCGTGGCAATACCGGCCAAGCCGTGCGGGCGTCGAGCAGCATTCCGGGCGTATTTATGCCGGTGCAAATTGGCAACAAAAACTACGTCGATGGCGGCGTTGTCAGCCCCGTTCCGGTTGATTCTGCGCGGGAATTAGGCGCGAACTTCATCATCGCTGTCGATATTTCGGCCAAAGCCACCGGAACCGCCGCCACGAGCACCCTGGGCGTAATGGGACAAGCCATTACGATCATGGGGCAAAAGCTGGGCGAACAAGAGCTGGCACGTGCTGACATTATTATTCGTCCTAAAGTCGGCAAAATTGGCTCAGCTGATTTTGATATGAAAAACGTCGCTATTTTAGAAGGTGAAAAAGCCGCACTGGCAATGCTCCCTTTAATTCGACAAAAAATGGCCGACAAAGCCAATTCAGCAAAATAGCCAAGGTATAGCCATATAGGACAATAAAATAAATTGCTAGACGCCAATACCCCAAGGAAAATACATTTATGGGTTGATGCGGATGCCTGCCCAGTCGTCATCAAAGAAACGATGTTTCGCGCAGCAGACCGTTTGAATTTACCGCTCACCATGGTCGCCAATCAACTCATCCGTGTACCACCGTCGCCCAATATTCGAGCGATTCAGGTGTCGCACGGTTTTGATGAGGCCGACCATTGGATTGTTGAGCAAGTTCAAGCGGGCGATTTAGTCATTACCGCCGACATTCCGCTTGCCGCTCGGGTGATAGAAAAAGCAGCCTCAGCGCTCAATCCTCGCGGCGAATTTTATAGCCCAGAAAATATCCGCGAACGATTGAATATGCGCGATTTTATGGAAGAGCTACGCGGCGCAGGCTTGCAATCGGGCGGGCCTGCCGCATTTAGTCAAAGTGACCGACTCGCTTTTGGCAAAGCGCTCGATCGATTCTTAGCCAAAAACGCCAAAGCCTAAGAGCATGTTTTAAAAGTGCTGCGCATCCCGTGATAACGGTTCAGGCGGTGCTCGAAATCCTCATGTACATAAAGTACATTGCGGTTTCTGTGCTCCGGCCTCTCCGTTCTGACAGGCGCTCGCTACTTTTAAATCATGCTCTAAGCATCCAACGATCTGCGACTCCACTTGCACCACCACCAAGGAATACCATGTCGATTTCAATGTACAGCGCCTCAGTTCCGGTTTTTAAACAAATGCTATTGGCACTCGCTGATGTATTAAGCAAAGCACAAGCCCACGCCACGACCAATAACATTGACGTCGAGACTTTACTGCAAGCTCGCCTAGCGCCAGATATGTTCCCCTTGGTGCGCCAAGTGCAAATCGCTTGCGACTTTGCCAAAAGTGTTCCGGCGCGTTTGGCTGGGGTCGAAGTGCCATCATACGAAGACAGCGACCAAAATTTCGCGCAATTACAAACCCGCATCGCCAACACCTTGGTCATTTTGAATGGTTTTACCGCCGAGCAAATCGATGGCAGTGAAGATCTCGAAGTGCTACTGCGTCCAGGCACGCCGAAAGAGAAAAAACTCAATGGCAAAACGTATTTACTCAGCTATGGTTTGCCGCAGTTTTTCTTTCATATCACCACCAGCTATGCGCTTTTACGCCACAACGGCGTAGAAATCGGCAAACGTGACTTTATGGGTGCTTATTAATTAGAAAGAGTATATCGAGCTAGGCCATGATTAAAAATGGCCAGCTCTATATACCCACAACAAAGTTCAAGAAATACATCGACCAACTAGCCGAAAACCCGTTTATCAGTTACATTGAGGGTTACATAGAACGATTGTTCAAATCCAATGCAAATCAATCAACTCCCTCCCGCGCAACAGCAACGCTTACTCAAACTCGGCATTAGCTCTGCGTTTGATTTGATTTTGCATTTGCCTTTGCGCTACGAAGACGAAACGCATTTGTATTGCATTGCGGATGCGCCGTTCGGTAGCCCTGTTCTCGTTGAAGGCGAAGTACTGTCGTGCGAGGTCAACTACAAACCGCGCAAACAGCTCAACGCGCGCGTCAAAGACGCTAGTGGCTCGCTGGTGGTTCGGCTGATGAATTTTTATCCCAGCCAAGCCCAACAATTGGCCGTCGGCAAACGAGTTCGACTCTACGGTGATATCAAACACGGCTATTTTGGCACTGAAATGGTTCACCCCAAGATTCGTGTTGGCGGCGAAGTGAGCCTGCAAGAAGCACTCAGCCCGATTTACCCGACCACCGCCGGCATGTCGCAAGCGCAAATTGCGACCTTTATCGGCAAAGCATTACGCGCAACGCCGCTGCCAGACACGCTACCCGCAGCCATTTTAACGCCACTGAACTTACCCGATTTTGCCAGTAGCGTGCAGTTACTCCATGCGCCAACGCCCGACATTCCAACTGTACTACTCACTGCGCGCACCCACCCTGCTTGGCAACGACTGAAGTTTGATGAATTGCTGGCACAACAATTATCGCTTCGTTTAGCCCGCGCAGTACGCCGTGAAAAAACAGCCCCAAAAATCA
>CAUPHX010000235.1:0-5526 GCA_963511125.1 uncultured Deefgea sp.
ACGCCTACGGCATGGATGTATTTTGCTGCGGCTCTTTCTTTATATTGATTGGCGAGCAATACCTATGCAAATTATTATGCCTCGTTAAGCAAGCGCCCACTTCTTGTGATGTTGGCTTGATGAAGCAAAATAGTGAGCGACTTGAATTAAATTCGCCAAGTCAGCAGCAGCAAGGCAAGATGCTGGGCTACCTTATGAAAATCGTGTTCGTTCTATAAATTAAAGATCTAAATAATGACGCTTCAATTTAATGGCATTAATCTGTATACGTTGGCGCAAATCCGCAGCCACGAGCCAAAACCACATGCGCGGATATTAAATGTTGCGGGAGAGTGGATGGTTTTGTTTGGTAAGAAAATGGCGTTTACCAACGACGCAGATTTGCTTGGCCTATTACACGAAGCCAATTTGCTAGCGCCGCAAACGTTTGCAGATAAGCGTGCAGCGGCCGATTTTTTAGATGCGCATACTGAGATTTTTGCCAGTGTGTCGTGTTAAAGGCTTTGGGCTCCGATCGAAATAGGATCTCGCGGTGGCGCTCACGCTATTCACCGCAGCGACCGGCCTTGTTAAGGCAGCAGCGAGTGGACGCATTGAAGTGATCTGCGTTGAAATGTGGATCTTCAAAACCAGCTTGAGATGTGACTGCAAAAATTAAACTCGATCTCGCAGCTGTAGTAGAACAGCGCACTATTTATTTAAACCAAGGAATTACTATGCTCAAAATCGGCACGGCCTTAGCACTCGTTCTTGTCTTTCAATTGGCTCAAGCTGCATCACTCGAAGCCATTCAAAAAAGTGGCCAAATTGTCATTGGCGTAAAAGACTCTTCGCCGCCCTTCTCGCAAATGGATGTTAAAACCCGCGCTCTAAAAGGGTATGACATTGAATTTGCTTTGGGCGTTGCCAAGCGCTTGAATGTGAAGCCCATCTTTAAAACATTAGAGTCAGACGATCGAATTCCTTGGGTTAAGGAAGGTAAAGCGGATATTGTCATCGCTGATTTAGCGCGGAGTCCTGAGCGCGAGAAAGAAGTCGCTATTAGTACCGGCTATTTTGTGACGGACACGCGCATCTTAGCTAAAAAAGGTCGCTTTAAAACGGAGAAAGATTTAGCGGGTAGCCTCATTGCGCTGACTTCGGCGTCAAGCTCGATTAAGTTAATGCGCAAGTCTTTCCCAGAAACTAAAATCGCTGAATTTGAAGATAAGCCAGAAATGTTAAAGGCGGTATTAGCGGGGAGTGTCGATGGTATGTTGGGTGACGGGCCTGTTATGACGGCTACGTTGGCGCAAATACCTGCCGCACAGCGCGGTCAGTTTGAGGTGAGTGAATTTGCTTTGGACACCAAAATTTTTGGTATCGCGATGCCAAAGAATGAAAAAACGCTTCAAGCTGCTGTGAATAATGCGCTGGTCGATATGGAAACTTCGGGTGAAGCGCTGGCGATTTTTAATCGCTGGTTTGGCCCACAAAGTAGCCAACCGATGGGACGAATCTTCAAAATTAGTCCTGGCCGAAATTAAGCTGCAGTGCATCGATCCTCAATTGTATTTTGCTAGTAAAAAAGCCGGTTCACATCAGTGACCGGCTTTTTTAGTTCTGCGAGATCAGACTCACTTTAGCGCGGCTTTTTGCTCAGCGTAGCGGCTGGTTTTGCACCGTTCGGGCGAGCGCTGTTTTGTTTGCTGGATGCGGGTTTGCCCGTCATTGGTTTTGCTGATACGCCCCCTCTGGGTATCGCTCTCTGGGCATTGTGTGCTGTGTTTCGCTGGCCATTACTCCGGTTGGGTATTTTGCCAACCGAACCCGGCCCACCACCACCACGCGCGTTGCCGCGTGGTGCCTGCATTGAGCGCTCTTCAGCCGTTTCCATCGGAATCAGATGTTTCGGGCTATTGCCGATCAAATCGGCGCGGCCCATCTCGCGCAGTGTTTCGCGCAGCAGCGCCCAGTTTTTCGGGTCGTGATAGCGCAAAAAGGCTTTATGCGCTTTACGGCGTTTTTCGTCCTTGATGATGTCGACTTTTTCCGAACTGCGATGAATGCGTTTCAGTGGGTTACGCTTGGTGTGCCACATCGTCGTGGCCATCGCCATCGGCGTTGGCGTAAACGCTTGTACTTGGTCGGGGCGGAAATCGTTTTTCTTTAGCCACAGCGCCAAGTTCAGCATGTCTTCATCGCTGGTGCCAGGATGTGCCGCGATAAAGTAGGGAATCAAATACTGCTTTTTGCCCGCTTCCGCGCT
Source organism: uncultured Deefgea sp. (assembly GCA_963511125.1). GTDB lineage: Bacteria > Pseudomonadota > Gammaproteobacteria > Burkholderiales > Chitinibacteraceae > Deefgea. The sequence continues at coordinate 2,249 of CAUPHX010000235.1, forward strand.
GAATTTGTCGAACATCGCTTTGAACTTTTCAAATGTGCCGATGCCCGGCTTCATCATTTTTGAGAGTGGGCCTTCTTCGGTATGCTCTGGAGCAATTTTCAAATAACCCGACACATGATGCGTGACCAGTTCTTTGACGTATTCAGGCTGAGTCACCGCCAAGTCATAGCGCAGACCTGAGCCGATGGTGATTTTTTTCACGCCCGGAATCTTGCGTGCTTTGCGGTACAACTGAATCAGGCTGCTGTGATCGGTGTTTAGATTTTCGCAAATGCCGGGATAGACACAGCTCAAGCGACGGCATGATTTTTCGATTTTTGGGTCTACGCAGGCGAGTCGATACATATTCGCCGTTGGCCCGCCCAAATCGCTGATATGACCAGTAAAGCCTTCGGTTTTATCGCGGATTTCTTCGATTTCGCGCAGCACCGAGCCTTCCGAACGGCTTTGAATAATCCGCCCTTCGTGCTCGGTGATCGAACAGAAAGTACAGCCGCCAAAACAGCCGCGCATGATATTGATCGAGAAACGAATCATATCCCACGCCGGAATGACGTTTTCGCCGTAACTCGGATGCGGGTTCCGCGCGAAATATTGGTCGAAGGCATAATCCATTTCGGCGGTTTCGAGCGGAATCGGCGGTGGATTCATCCACACATCACGCTCGCCATGCTGCTGCACCAAGGCGCGCGCGTTGCCCGGATTGGATTCCAGATGCAAAGTGCGGCTGGCGTGCGCGTAGCTGACTGGGTCATAGGTCACGGTTTCAAACGAAGGAATCCGAATCACGGTACGGCCACGCACTTCGCGGCGCGCAGCAAGGCGTGCTTCACGTGAAACAATTTGGATCGTCTTTACATCACTAGTGGGAGTATCGACCGGCGCGCCTTTTTGCATCTCTTCTTCAGTCGCATACGGGTTAGGATGTGCTTCAATCTTGCCCGGAATATCCACCACCGACGAATCCAGCTCAACCCAACCCGCCGGCAACCAGCCTTTAGGCGTGAGGAAAGCCGTTCCGCGTACATCGCGGATTTCGCTCATTTTTTCGCCCGCGGCAACGCGCTGTGTCACTTCGACCAAGGCGCGCTCGGCGTTACCAAATAGCAAAATATCCGCTTTGGAGTAAATCAGCGCCGATTGGCGGATTTTGTCGCTCCAGTAATCGTACTGCGCGATACGACGCAAGCTGGCTTCGATGCCGCCGGCCATAATTTGCACGCCCGGATAGGCTTCGCGACAGCGCTGGCAATACACATTCAGCGCGCGATCAGGGCGGCTGCCCGACAGGCCACCGGACGTATATGCATCGTCCGAGCGCGGCTTTTTATCCGCCGTGTAGCGGTTAATCATCGAATCCATATTGCCCGACGTCACACCAAAATACAGGCGCGGCTTACCGAGCTGCTTAAACGCATCGGCAGACAGCCAATCGGGCTGGCTAATGATCCCAACGCGAAATCCCTGCGCTTCGAGCAAACGCCCAAGCAGCGCCATGCCAAAGCTAGGATGATCAATATAGGCATCGCCGGTAACGATGATAATGTCACACTCATCCCAGCCGAGCTGATCCATTTCCTTGCGACTCATCGGCAAGAAAGGGGCTGGTTTGCGCGGCTTTACGCCAGCAGGCAAGTCATAAATCGGGGAATGAGTGGCGTTCATACTGTTCACAAACAAGGCTAATCGCGCATTGTCGCAGATTTTGCGCTTTATGCAGAGCTAAATGCTTGTTTTTTATCGAATAAAATGGAAAATTGAGCGGCTAAAGCCTTAGTAAATTTGTGGTTTTAAGCAGGTAGAAAGCAAAGACAATAAAATTCGAAAGTAATATTGCTACACAATTTTATTTCTACTTCGCCATCCAAACTCATCGAACGTCGCTAACCCGCTCACTCATTTCGCCACGCTCACGCGATTGATTTATGCTTGGCTGAGTTGTATCAAGGTAAACTATGCGACAGGCCGCAGTCGGCCACTAGCAGTAATTCGAGACAGTTTTCGTTTTGTAATCCGCCCGTTTAATACTATAGGCATGATATGAATCGTCGCAATTTTCTATCCCTTGCAGTTCTATTCGCCATAGTTCCATACGCCAAGGCCGGCGCGTGGGAATCTGGCAGTTTTGATAATGACGACGCTCTTGACTGGGTTAGTCAGTGCGTAAGGTCTAATGGCAGCACTCATATATTTGCCACCCTCAACACAGCACTGACCAATGGCTATCTTGAGGCACCAGAATGTTCTGCCGCAGTTGCTGCTGCTGAAGTAGTGGCAGCCGCTAATGGTAAAGCCAGCAACGCTCTACCAAAGGAGCTTTCATCTTGGCTAGAACAGCAACAAAAGACGGAAATTGCCAAACTTGCTCCGCTCGCTAGGAAGGTTGCCTCACGCATCCTGCATGGTCCAAAGTCCGAACTTCAAGAACTTTGGCAGGAAAGCAAGAAAGATTACCCCGCATGGAAGTACCACATGCAGAACCTCATTTCGAGGTTGAACTAGTGACTAACATTTCCATCAACCGGACGTAAAAAACTGCGCTCCAGCGGCATGCTATATTTAAACGCGGAAGGCCGGCCAAAGTACTGACCGTCACCTTTGGGTCGGCTGCGGTCACTCAAAACTGGATAAGTGCATATTGGTATCATTAAATATGAGTGCTAAATAGCTAAGAATTCCCACATCTGTGCTGCTCTATTCTAGGTGCTTCAAGCCTCCGCGGAGTTCGAAAGATTTATAAAAGCCACTCACAAGTGGGTTGTGAGTGGCATTTGGATTGTGCTTGCGTTGGGAACGAACGATTAGGCCAGCAGTGCTAATGCCCACATCACCGCCAAATTGATCAAGCAAATCAATTGAGCGGCGCTGCCTAAGTCTTTGGCGCGCTTGGCCAAGTCATGTTTTGCCAATGACGTGTGATCGACTGCGGCTTCGATGGCTGAGTTGATCAACTCAACAATCATACTCGCTAAATGGCTGCCAATCACGATGGCGTGTGCCCATGCCGGCATCGGCAAAAAGAGTGATAAAGGAATGCCAACCAAGGCCAGTAAGGTCACTTGACGAAATGCGGCTTCATTCACCCAGCCCGCAGTTAATCCATCGAGCGAATAGCCAAGGGCGCTGAATACGCGCTTAACGCCGGTCTTACCTTTGAAAGGGCTTTCAGTCACTGATCGTGCTCCGTTTAGGTTTCAAAAACATCGGCATAACAAACATAGCTGGTAATCAGCGCCACCGGCAATGCGACAATTAATCCCAGAAACATGGGCAGCATC
>CAUPHX010000236.1:0-5454 GCA_963511125.1 uncultured Deefgea sp.
CAAAGCCCGATGGATTGCTTTCATCCATCATCAAGCCAATCAACAGAATGAGCGACTTCATCACCTGCTGACCACCCGAAGCTTCGCCATCGTTCAAACCCATCATGCCTTTTTGGTCGAAGTTGAAACGCGCAGTTAAGCCAGCTTGCGCCAACACGACGTCGTCATTTTCCAAATGCGGCATATCCAGCTCAACGTCGATCCCTGCCAGTTCGCCCAAGCCTTTGATATTCCGCCCGTACGCACGCACTGTCGCACGCAATTTATTGATATAGGCGGCACGTGCTTCATCGGTCAGTTGCGCAGTGCGATCAACCTCTTGGCGGTGACCGACCGACTCGCCTTCCAGCGCCTTGTAATCATTCACCAACTTATCGCGGCGCTGCACGATGGTTTCGTCTTTTTCCCAATGCGCTTGGCTGAGTTGCTCCGCTTGGCGCGCCATCATGTGCCGCACTTCCGCCACGCTGTTGTAGTCTTCCTTCAACTGGCGCAGCGTCGCCGGAACGAGCCATGCTGGCAAGGCTTTTTCTTTCAAGACACGAATCATGCCAAGTTGGCGGCTAATTTCATTGCGTTGGCGCTGTAACTGCGCCTGCATTTCATCAATCGCACGCTGCAATTGATCACGTTCGATTTCAATTTTTTGTGCGCCCAAACGCAAATCAGCACGACCTTCGCGAGACGACTCTAGCGCGGCTTGCGCTGCGGCCAATTCCGCACCCAAACGCTGCACAGCAGCTTGCTCTTCTGGATAACGCGCGGCGGCTGACGCCAACTCCGCTTGGCGACTCGCCAACTGCACCACGGCCTGCATACCCATCAGCTGCTGAGTAATCGCCGCGATGTCGCGCATTAAGCTACTGAGATCGGCTTCTTTATTCAGAATTTCTTCATTTAATGCTTTTAAGCGCAAAGCGATGTCCGACAAACGCGTATGTCTCGCGGCTTCACCAAAAGCATAATCACGGGTATCGACACCAATGAATCGCGCACCACGGCGTTCACGCAGATACCCCTCACGCGTAATCCAATCACCATTAATCCGAGCGCCCGCTTCAACTGATTTTACGCGTTGAATACCATTCAGTTGCCGCGTCAGCCACGCAGGCACCGGCGCTTTAAAATCAAGAATTTCTAAAATCGAACCCAAAGTGGCACGCGGCGCTGGCTCACGCTCCGACACAATAAAGCTGCGATAACGCAGGCGCTCACCCACTTCCCAAGCGCGCTGTTTATCGGCCTCGCGTTGCAACAAGATCAAATGCTTCGATGGCGCGAGTAAGGCTTCAACGGCATCTTGCCACGTATTGTCTTTCACTTCGCAAATTTCGGTCAGCAACTGATGCGGAATACCGGCCGCATCCAGCGCAGAGCGCATTTGGCGTACAAATTCTGGCGACGGCGCTTTACCGGCTTGCAAGGCAAATTGCGCTTCGGACAATTGCTGGCGTTCTTCTTTGGCGTTTTTCAGCCAGAGCTTCAAATCGCCCTCTTGCTGCTTTAACTCACCCAAGCGGTCATTCAAGCCAACCGCATCGGCACCATGCTCGCGCTCAGCAAGCTCACGCAGGCGCTCACCTTCTTTAATCAGTTTTTCAGTATCCCGTGCGGCATCACGTACCGCTTGGAAAGCCTGAAACTGCAAATCGTAATCGGCTTTACTGAGCTGCTCGCCATTCAAGGTTTGCTGCGCGGCAGTGCGCGCCACGGCGAGCTGCTTTTCTAGCTGCGCCAAATCACCACGGCGATGCCATAAGCTGCGGCGATTTTGTTTAAATTGCGTTAGGTAATTACGCAGATTTTCGTGCGCTTCGGCCACTTGCAAAGCGGGAATCACTTCTTGTTCCATTCGTGCGGTATCAGTACTGAGCGAGCACCATTCCAAATAACTACTCGCACGCAGGCGGAAACGCTCGACATCCAAACCGAGTTGCGACAGCTGCTGGTTCATTTTATCCAGCTCACCCTCGGCCTCGCGCAAACGCAACTTGGCCTCGCTGTAATGATCAAGCACTTCTTTGTCGCCAAAGACCTGAAACACCAAGTCCAATAGCGTTTTAGGGGAGTATTCGCACAGCTTGTCTGTATCACCCTGCTCCAAGGCCAATACCTCGGCAATCGCAGGTGTTAAACCAGCTTGCTCCAAGCGGCGGCGATAATCACCAACGCCGAGCCATTGCAGATTATTCTCGGTCGTACCGTCAAGCTGCGCGTCGCCTTCGGCAATCGCGTACTGACGCACCCAGTCACCGCCCTGCTTTTTAATTCGGCAAAACAGCGTCACCGTTTCACTGGCTAACGGGAAAAACAAATACGGAAAAAAACCACCGCCAGTGCGCTTGGGATTACTCACCACCGCACGCAACCACGCGATATTTTCTTTGTTATTACGAACATAACGCTTGTAATCACGGCGTCCCGAGCATTTGAGCGCCAGCATCGTGCGCAGTGCATCAAGCAGCGTCGTTTTACCCGAACCATTGGGCCCCACCACCGTCACAATCTGCGCATCGAGCGGCACTGAAATCCGTTGCCAGAAATCCCAGTGAACCATTTCCAAAGTTTTAATCTGGAACATTTTGACTTCCTTGTAATGTTTGCGGCCATTCTGATGCCAACAAACCAAAAACCACCTGATCCTGAGCCTCGCCAGCGATCAAAAAATGTTGCCGCAACACGCCTTCACGAACAAATCCAACTCGCGCAGCCAAGGCCAACGACGGTTGGTTGTGCACAGAAATCACCGCACCAAGGCGGCGATAACCCGCGGTGAGCAATTGCTCAATCCATAAACGAAGTGCCTGCGTTGCAAGCCCCTTGCCTCGCTGCGCTGGCAGCAATGAATACGCGATCTCTGCATACTGCATTAATGGCGAACGCTGATTCGCGCCCACCATACCGATCGCTACGCCATCCAGCTCAATGATGTACATCAGTTCAGCCGACTCGGTTTGATTGATCGCCTGAGCTGCAGCGGCAATCCGCGCCAGCATGGCGGCAAGATCTAACTTGAGCAAAGGCATGTACTTAAGTGCGGCAGAGTCGGTGCGCAAAGCGAGTAAAAACTCGGCATCATTGAACGTTGCTGCACGCAAAATCATGCATCAACCTCGGTCACCGCAATCTGCGTATCGGTCAATTTCAAAATATCGGCCAGCGCTCCATTGATAATGCGTGGCGCGAGTTTGGCGTAATCGATCATTAGGTCGAGCAGTGGGCCTTCATGAATCATTCGATTACGGCGCACCACGAAACCCAATTTTGAAAGCTGGCCTAAATTGGTCGCAAAGCGCATTTTACCGCCAAGCACTTTGCCAAAATCGACGTACAGCGCGTCTTCCGAAATGCCCTGCGCCACGCCGTCACCGTACTCAATCGGCTTTTCTGCACCAAACATATCGCTTTGATCTTCATTGCCGACTTCAACGCGAGCAATTTGCCGTTCGCGTTTTGGCAAAATAATCAGCGCCCAAACGACCACGAGCAGCGCAATACCGTCACGCGGTAGACCCATATTGTTCGACAACCAATTTTCGCCTTCACCAAATACCCATTCTTCCATTTCTGGCTGTAGCGCCACGGCGATGTGTTCGGCGTAGGGATTTTCTAATAATTGCAGACCGCAATCGGCCAAACGATGCTCTAGCGACTCGCGAAACGCTTCGTCGATCAAGGCGCGGCGCGCGAGCGGGTCTTTGCGTAATACAAAACGCTGCGCCAATAAACGCGCCACTAAAATATTCAGGGCTTGATCCATTACTTATCAGCCTTATTCAAAACAGTAGACAACAGTCGCCCAGCGCTAATGCTGGCAACTTCGGGATGATCAGGCTCGTACAATTCGCCAGTAATTTCAATACTTAAAGGCAGCTTCACAATATCGGCGACGATGCTTTTCTCCAGTGCAGCTTCGGCGTCGCCCAATAGCGACAACAACGAAAGTCGATATGCCGTTTCTTTGTACGTGGGTGCAAGCACGGCCGTTGGCAAATCAGCACCTAAGCCATTGGCCGCCATTTGTTGCAACTCTTCATACAAAGACTCGGCCAACATCAGCCGCTCGGCCTCGATTTCCCCAACCTCTTGCGCCGCAGCGCCTTGCGGCATTTCACTGACGATATTCACGGGGCGCTCGCGCTCCAGAACTTCAAACTCGGCAATATCGAGCAACACATCCGACACGACAAATGCAGGCTCTGGATGAAACAAGACCAAATCGCGACCTAAATCGGCGAGTTTTTCCTGCGTTTGCTGGCGCAACCAATCGGCGACGTTGGTCGTCGATAAGCCCGATTGCCCCAAATGAACGCGCTGCGAAGCCAGTTCGGACAAGCGACGATGGAAAACAGAGGTCAAACGCAGCATTCTGGCTTGCGCCAAAGCAATCGATTGCGCGATTTGATAGACTCGCGGATCGGTTTCTTCGTCGGTCAGCACGGTGCGGATGACATCGGTGCCTTTTTCGACCCACTGCCAGACTTTTTCCAGCTTTTCTCGCGCGGCACGGATTTGGAACTCCGATTGCGATTCGAGTGCGGCTTCAAAATCAGCGTACAGCTCGTTCAAGCGCGCTAATAAATTAAGCAGCACTTCGTTCGACACTTGGCCGAGCGATTGCCCTGCGGCGACTTGCGACGTGAGGTAGCCGAGCTCAGCATCGCCATCGGCAAACTGCACCACCGTGCCCAGCGCAGCCAGCGCGACGCGACCGGATTCAGACATGGCATAAAGCTGCTCATCGCCATCCCAAATCAACAAACCGTTTTCTCGCAAGCGCTTCAGTACCGTGTCGAGCTTGATCGAATTTAAATAGGAAAAATGCGATTGCAAATCTTGCGGCGACCAGCGCGGCGCATCGGCGCGCGCGCCAATTTCACGCAATATCAGCAACCGAACGAGTACTTCATCGTCGCCACCACGAAACAGCGTGATAAACGCGTCAAGATAATGCCGCGCCCGTAGCAAACTCGCCATTGACGGCAAATCATCAGGCGCAAAGCCATTGGCAAAAAATTGGGAGAGATCGTTTTCGTCTTGCATGGGAATGACAAAATTCAGGGAGGAGCAAGGCTAAAGCTAAACGGCGGGAAAGACAATCCTTTTCGACTGATGGCAAGATATGAAAATGAATATTCGTGCAAATTAATTTACTGCGGCTAAATTAACCGAATGGTTACAACTCCACGGCAAAAAAGCCCACAGCAACTGATCTGGGCTTTTTCACTTTGGCTCGCAACAGCAGCGCAATCTCTCAAGACTTAGAGATCAAGCTTAAAGCTAGCCCCCTTACTTTTAGTTTCACGATGGACTATATAGTGGTCCCAACAAAACAGACAGTAATTTAAGATGGTTTCTGCCATAAAAAGGTAGGCCGAAATGAGTGAGAAAAACCGTAAAGTAATGACGGGCGCGCAGAAAGCGAAAGTCGCATTAGAGGCCGCGAAAGGTCAC
>CAUPHX010000237.1:0-5421 GCA_963511125.1 uncultured Deefgea sp.
ACCCCACCAATGCCACGGCCTTCGGTGTGGACTTTTAACATGACTTGGTTAGCTCGCTCCCCCGGCAGTCCAAAGTGGTGTTGCAACACATCGATGACGAAATCCATCGGTGTGAAATCATCATTAAGGAGTACGACTTGCCACATCGGTGGTGGGGTTGTGCGTACTGCTGAGTCTTTTAACTGCGTGTCGTTTTGATGCTGGATCGCCATTGGTTTTGTCTTTTCCTCACTTACCTTTATATTTGGCGCTCACAACGAATTTTTCAAGCGTGAATGCAATACCACAGTGTGCCGTGTATCTTTTATTTTTGCTTGACCGAAATAGTCAAAGTGGCGTAAAAAGTTATACATGTTTGTTTTGGAACTTCCACGGCAAACCGGTTTACCGATTTTCTATTCTAGTTTGATCGGCAATTTATTTCTATTTTTGTTATTCAGGATGTCCTCAACATGGCATTAGGTACTGTTAAGTGGTTCAACGATTCTAAAGGCTTTGGCTTTATTACTCCAGATGCAGGCGGCGAAGATCTTTTCGCTCACTTCTCTGCGATCAACATGCCAGGCTTCAAAACTTTGAAAGAAGGCCAACGTGTCTCTTTCGACGTTACTCAAGGTCAAAAAGGTCAGCAAGCTGGTAACATCCAAGCTGCTTAATTTTTCCTTGTAGTGGAAAGCCCAAACCCGCTTCGGCGGGTTTTTTATTGCGCCTCACTTTGAGTATATCGACGTGTTGGCGAAAAAATGAAAAAACCCCGTTCAAAAACGGGGTTTTTTATCATGTAGCTGATTAACGCCACTAATCCAAAGACTAGCGGCGCAATCGGCGCAAAAGTTGTTTAGCAAGACAACGCAGCTAAAAGACTTTTGCTTTCTGCTTTACATGCGTTCGATCATTGCTTTACCAAAGGCCGAGCAAGACACTTCTTGTGCGTCGTCCATCAAGCGAGCGAAGTCATAAGTCACTTGCTTGTCTTGAATCGCTTTGCCCATTGATTCGATGATCTTGTCAGCGGCTTCAGTCCAGCCCATGTGACGCAACATCATTTCAGCCGACAAGATGATAGAACCTGGGTTCACTTTATCTTGACCAGCGTATTTTGGTGCCGTGCCGTGAGTGGCTTCGAAGCAAGCGATGTTGTCAGACAAGTTTGCGCCTGGAGCGATACCGATACCGCCAACTTCTGCTGCCAAGGCATCAGAAATGTAGTCGCCGTTCAAGTTCAACGTCGCGATCACATCGTAATCCGCTGGACGCAACAAGATTTGTTGCAAGAATGCATCAGCGATCACGTCTTTGATGACGATACCGTTCGGCAATTGCATCCATGGGCCGCCGTCGATCTCAACTGCGCCGAATTCGTTTTTCGCTAGCTCGTAGCCCCAAGTACGGAACATGCCTTCGGTAAACTTCATGATGTTACCTTTGTGAACCAAGGTAACACTACGACGGTTGTTGTCGATTGCGTATTGGATTGCTTTACGAACTAGACGTTCAGTGCCTTCACGCGATACCGGTTTGATACCGATCGATGAAGTTTCTGGGAAACGGATTTTGTTAACGCCCATTTCTTTTTGCAAGAATTCGATAACTTTTTTCGCGCCTTCAGATTCAGCATCCCACTCGATACCCGCGTAGATGTCTTCTGTGTTTTCACGGAAGATCGTCATGTCAACGCGTTCTGGGTGTTTAACTGGCGAAGGAACGCCTTGGAAGTAACGCACTGGACGCAAGCAAACATACAGGTCCAAGTTTTGACGTAGCGCCACGTTCAATGAACGGATACCGCCGCCAACTGGTGTTGCCAATGGGCCTTTGATTGATACAACGTATTCTTTCAATGCATCCAATGTTTCTTGTGGCAAATAAGAGCCATCAGCGTACATTTTTGATGCTTTTTCGCCGCAGTAAATTTCCATCCAGTGGATTTTACGGTCGTCGCCATAGCATTTTTTAACCGCTGCATCGACTACGTCGATCATCACTGGCGTGATATCCACACCAATGCCATCACCCTCGATAAACGGGATGATTGGGTTGTTTGGCGTTGCTAGGTTAGCAACGATTTTTTCGCCGCCTTGTGGAACTTTGATTAGACTCATCGGGCACACCTGTGAAATCAGTGGTTAAAAACTTTCACCGCAATTGATTAATATTTTTGTCGCGGCGAAAAAACGCACTATTATCACAGGTTTGCAGCCATTCTGCCAAGATTTACTCGACAAACTGTTGCCATGCCTAAATTGATTTTATTGAATAAGCCTTACGGGGTGATTTGCCAATTTTCACCCAGCCCACCACACCAGTGTTTGGCCGATTATGTGACGGTGAAAGATGTCTACGCAGCAGGGCGTTTGGATACCGATTCGGAAGGACTGCTACTGCTAACAGATAGCGGCCCTTTGCAGCATAAAATCACCGATCCCAAGCACAAACTCGTCAAAACCTACTGGGTGCAGGTTGAAGGCATTCCTGATGAAGCTGCGCTGCAAGCATTGCGCGCAGGGGGCTTGGATTTGGGCGATTTTAAAACATTGCCGGCCGAGGCGCGCCTCATTGAGCAACCCGAAATGATCTGGCCACGCGTACCACCGATTCGTGAGCGCGCAGCGATTCCGACGAGCTGGTTGGAAATTAAAATTTCCGAAGGTAAAAATCGCCAAGTACGTCGCATGACCGCAAAAGTAGGGTATCCAACGCTACGCCTTATTCGCTATGCGATAGGTAGCTATACACTCGATGGTGTTGAGTTGGGGCAGATGCAGACCATCACCGTCGCGCCAGTGCATGTGCCGAACCCCAAACCCGCAGGTAAACCGAAACAACGCGGCCGCCGTGGGCCGAATAAGGTGCGTTAATGTTGAGTATTATTTTTACGATGAAGGGACGAGGGAGTAGGTCGGAAGAGTCGCCTGCCTTCTCCGAAATATGTACCGCAATGTCGGGTAACGCTTTGCTCATCCACGGTTGTCACGGCTGGATCTTACCTTTTGTGTATCGCTCTCTAAGCAGGTCACTTGCACGTGTTCCCCTCTTTGAAAAAGGGGGGCTAGGGGGGATTTGGCTCTGTTTCAGTGCTCAAAAAGCCCTGAATATTGCCAATTCAAAGGCAAATCCCACTCCATCCCCCTTTTACAAAGGGGGAAGCTATGACAGCGCTGCGTGGATCGCTGCGTATGCTGTTGCGTGGAGCGTGCTCAATGGCTAAACCCATCGCCCCGATTCCACATCGCGACGGCATCGCGCCGAGTTTTGTCGGCCTGCCTCAAGGCGACTGGCCGCTGATTTTGGATTTTTTAATTCATCGCTTCCCGCACGTCGCCGCCGACGATATTCGTGGCCGTTTGCTGCGTGGTGAAGTGGTGGATGAAGTGGGCAATCCTTACCATATCGACTCGCCGTACCGCGCTGGTACGGTGCTGTGGTACTACCGCCCGCAGCCCGAGCCGCTCACCGTTCCGTTTGCCGAGCATATTCTGTATCAGGACGACATTCTGCTGGTCGTCGATAAACCGCATTTCTTGCCCGTCGCACCCGTGGGCCGTTACGCGCTTGAAAATCTACAAACTCGTTTGCGGCTGCGCTTGAATAACCCCGAAATCACACCGCTACATCGCCTCGATAAAGAAACCGCAGGCGTGATTTTGTTCTGCCAAAGCCCGCAGCATCGCCATGCTTATCATGGCTTATTTGAATCGCGGCAGATTCAAAAAACCTATGAAGCGATAGCCGGTTTTCGCGCTGATTTGTCGTTTCCTTGCGTGCATTGCAGCCGCATCGAATATCGCGATGATGCGTTTACGGTGCAAGAAGTGGCGGGCGAAGCCAATAGCGAAACCGCGATTGAGCTACTAGAGCGGCGCGGCGACTTCGCCCATTACCGCCTCGCGCCGCATACGGGCCGCAAGCATCAATTGCGGGTGCATTTGGCGGGAATGGGTATTCCGATTGTCAATGACGCGTGGTATCCCGAGCTGCTGCCCGACAAAGGCAACGATTTTTCATCGCCGTTGCAATTGTTAGCGCGGGCGATTGAGTTTGTTGATCCAGTAACAGGGGAGGCGAGGCGGTTTGAGAGTCGGCGGGAGTTGGCGTGGCCAGTTTAGTCGATGCTGCGCGATGCCAATCGGATTCGCGTTCTTATCGGCAGAGTCGCGCTAATGCCGCGCGGCACTTACTTTCTTTGCTTCGCCAAAGAAAGTAAGCAAAGAAAGGCGACCCTATATCTGCACCGACTTCGTCGGCTTGATATCAAGGGGTTTTAAAATCCCAGCTCAACCAGCAAGAAATAAATTTGATGTATTTGATTGCAGGCATTGCTAATCAATGCTTGCAATCAGATACATCGATATAGTAGGGCGTATTAGACGCGTAGCGGCAATACGCCGCCATCATTCCCCACCCCAATCTCTGGGATAAACGCCTTGCGCCACCAGCCGATGAAAAGTCGAATACGGCCAATCGGTGACATGCTCAACCCAGCCATGCTTGACCGGATTGAAATGCACATAATTCATATGCGCAGCAAAATCGGCCTCATCGCGAATCAGATGCTCCCAATAGCGGCGTTGCCAAATGCCACGCTCGCCCCGTTTTTGCCGCGTAATGGATCGCCGCTCGGTTTTGGGAATGCCGCGAGAAAAAATTAACCGGATTAAGCGCCAGCGCAGCGCAAAATTAAAATCGCCAGCGGGAAGCTCAATCACGCAATGCAAATGTTCAGGCAATACCACCCACGCGTGAATGATAAAAGGGTGAGTTCGTTTAACCCGCCGCACCGCCTCGCGCAGTAAATCAATGTGATCAATCAACAGCCGATTGCCTTTGCGTTCCAGCAAATTGACGGTAAAAAAATACGTCCCACCGGGACACCACGCGCGTCGATAGTTCATCCAATCAGTATGGAACAAAAGTAGGGCGTATTCGACGCGAAGCGGCAATACGCCAATGGGCATAGGGATTAAGCGTGTTGGATATGTAGCATGTGGTTTGTTGCATGGCATGCGGCGTAATGCCTTGGGCGATTACGCCCTACGCCGTACCGCGGTGCGGACAGGCGGTTGGGGTCAAAACTCGGCCTGCGGCCTCAAACATTGACCCCAAAAACCCCGCCCTGCTTGTTCCTCGCTCGGCTTGATACAAGTGATCTCGCGCAGCTCAACGAGACTTGAATTTAAGTCGATGTATTGCCAGAAAAGTATTGGATATAAAAGCCTTCAAGAAGATACATCAATACAGTAGGTTGGTGTTGAGCGAAGCGAAGCCCAACAAATTAGCTGCTAATTGATCGTGCATACACGGTAAACGCTGGGCTGCGCAGGCTTAGCGCCAGCCTACAAAATGCCCAACCTACAGCGCTAATGGGTGAAACCCCGTTAGCTCGACCCGATCAAGGCTTGATTTGTAATTGTTCCAAAGGCC